>DASZPJ010000042.1:0-14334 GCA_035550295.1 Saccharimonadales bacterium (SeqCode) | reverse complement strand
CGCCAAACACGTGAATTATATAGGTTAATCAAGGCTGGCGACAAAGTATGGATGTCGGTCTCATATAATTTTGACGGACCGAAAGGCGAAAATGGTCAGGATGCGCCCTATGCCGATCAGCGAATCACGGCTGCTGACGTCGCACCAACACCCACACATATTCCACACCAGCCTCAGCCGATTCATGACAATCTGACGCCACTGGCAGAATACTAAGCTTCGTTGTCAGTATCGGTGCCGTGTTCTTCGATGGCTTCCAGCAGGCTGTTTTCCAGCTCGTTCTTCTTCTTGAGTTTAGGTTGCTTAGGCAAAGTCGTGGTTTCGACTTTAGCGCCGTCAGCAGTGATTTCTGGTTTATCTGCCGGAGCGCTAACGCCGGCTTTTTCGGCTTCAATGTCCAATTCGTAGCCAGTCAACTTGCTGGCAAGTCGAACATTCTGGCCGGATTTACCAATGGCAATACTTAGTTGGTCTTCGGGAACGATTACTTTGGCTTTTTGGTTCTTGTCGTCCAAGACGACTTTACTGACTTTGGTTGGGCTGAGCGCATTGGTGATGTATTCAACGGCGTTGTCGCTCCAAACGATGATGTCGATCTTTTCTTGTTCGCCAACTTCGCTCATCACAGCATTAACGCGGGTACCGTGGCCACCGACAAAGGTGCCAACCGGGTCAACCCCAGGCACGTTGCTGGCAACGGCGATTTTGCTGCGGACGCCAGCTTCTCGGGCAATGCCTTTGATTTCGACAGCGCCGGATTCCATTTCTGGAACTTCTCCGCGGAACAGCCATTCAATGAAGTCCTTGTTGCCGCGGGATACGACCAGTTGTGGGCCGCGGAAACCGCGCTCAACATCTTTCAGGAAGACTTTAAGGCGTTGGCCCGGGTAGTAGCGTTCGCCTTGGATTTGCTCGCTGCGCGGCATGATGCCCTGGGCTTTGCCAAGGTCGATGCGGCAAATGTTGCCTTCTACACGGCTGACGGTGGCGTTGATGACGGTGCCGATTTTATCTTCGTATTCAGCCATAACTATTTCACGTTCGGCTTCGCGCAAACGCTGTAAAATAACTTGTTTGGCGGTTTGGGCAGCCACGCGGCCGAAGTTTTCGGCCTTTTCATGGATCTCGATGGTTTCGCCAACTTTGGCGTTTTTGCGCATAACTTGGGCGTCTTTGAGACTGATCTCAAAAGCGTCTTGGTCGACAGTTTCGACGATTTCTTTAGTGATGTAAGCGTCGATTTCGCCAGTGTTAAGGTTCATGGTTACCCGAATTTCTTGCTCGCGGTCACCGTAATCGCGACGGTAAGCAGCAGCCAACGCCTGTTCGACAACTTCTTTGACGCTGTCTTCTGGTAAGTTCTTTTCTTCGGCGATTGCACGGATGGCAACAGCAAGTTGTTTCATATCTAAGTCCATAATTACTCCTTTTCTTCCATGTCATCTCGAGCCCCAGCTTTCGCTGGGGCAGGCTCCGGGAGAGATCTGTTGAACAGATTCCTCGACTTCGCTCGGAATGACAATTTTGTTAAGTCTAGAAACGAAAAAATCCGACCACTTCGGCCGGATCACTAATCCAAATTATACGCTCTCCAGCAACAATCTGCAACTACCAAGCTTGCTCAGCTTGTTTTCGAGCATTGCGCTGGGCACGTTTGGATGCAGGACCGTGGGCTAAATCCCAGCCGAGGCTAGTTCCTATCGCGCCAAAGAGCAATCCCATGCCCACTTCCAGCCCTAGAGTTCCGCCAGGATGTTCTTGGGCTGGCGTTTCAATTATGACGCCAGACCCGGATGGAACCTTAATTTCAGCATTGTGCATGACGTAACCGAGGCCGCCACCAGTTAAACCAGCGCCAAGCGCCATGCCAGTCAGCGCATAGCGCAAGCGGGTAGCTCGTCCTAGGCTGGCTTGGCGTTTGCGCACGGCTGTAGCTAATACTCTCTCTTGGTCGTGTACAATCCGCTCCGCGCCAATTTCTACGAGTCCACGACTGGATTCACGGGTTTTTTCGCGCCAGCTCTCAACTAATTTCTGGCTCTGATCTGCTGAGGTGACACCAGCGCCCTGGACGCCATAAGCTAAACGGAGCAGCTCTGCATCTTGGCCTACACGCTGACTCATATCATTCCAAAAAGCCGTTGCCATGTCATGTCGTGAAACAACCAAGTCATAACTAGTTTTATCAAGCGCATTAATGTCGGCCAGAGCCTTTTCCTGCTGCCATAATCGTCTGCTTTCATGCAAGACGCTGCCAACTGCGCCGTTGACCATACGTGGCCGATGCTGAGCAATAATAGCCGTTTCAAGGGAAATGGACTCCGGGTATGGCGCAAGATTGGCTGCCATGTCGGTCATGGGGGTCCATATATCAATTTCTGCAACTCCGGTAATCATTAGTGATTATAATAAACTGATATTGCTAAAAAGTCAATGATTTGCCAATTATTGATAATTTGTTTGTCGAGTTTATAACTCCTACGTTAGAATATATGTAATGGGTAAAAGCGTTACACGACTGTTCACTCAGTTTCAGCCGGAGCACTACGTTCTGGCTCTTGATATTGACCGCGATAACATCGCTTTTAGCGGCACGGTACAAGTGCGCGGCAAAAAAGTCGGTCGACCATCTGAACGCCTGACTTTCCACCAAAAAGGCCTGAAGATCACGTCTGCGACAATCACCAAAGTCGACAAAAAAGGCGATCACGAAATCGCCGTCAAACGCATCAACAACCAAGACAGCTTCGACGAAGTCCGCTTGCACGCCGATGGCATGATTTACCCCGGTGAATACGTCGTGACCATGGAGTTCGAAGCCATCATAACCCGCCATATGAACGGCATTTATCCATGCTACTTCACGCATGACGGCCAGGAAAAGCAGCTGATCGCCACCCAGTTTGAATCGCACCACGCCCGCGAAGCCTTCCCGTGCATTGACGAGCCGGAAGCCAAGGCGACTTTTGACCTGACGCTCGTGTCGCCTGCCGGCGAGGAAGTGCTCAGCAACACGCCCGTCAAAGAACAGCAAGTCGAAGGCAAAAAACAGGTCACCAGCTTTGAAACGACGCCGCGGATGAGTGTTTACCTGCTGGCCTTCGTATTTGGTGAGCTGGAGCATTTGGAAGCCACCACCAAAGATGGCGTTGTGGTCCGAACTTACGCCACGCCTGACAATATTAAATTCACCCAGTTCGCGCTGGATTGTGCCGTCAAAACGCTGGAATTTTATAATGAATACTTCGATGTGCCCTACCCGCTGGCCAAGTGTGACTTCATTGCCCTGCCCGATTTTGCCAGTGGCGCTATGGAAAACTGGGGCGCTATAACCTTCCGTGAGCAAGCGCTGCTGGTCGACCCAAAAAACACTTCCCTTCATCTGACGCAGTACGTGGCTAATGTTGTGGCCCACGAACTGACCCACCAGTGGTTCGGCAACCTGGTGACAATGCGCTGGTGGACGGATTTGTGGCTAAACGAAAGTTTCGCCAGCTGGATGAGCTATTTGGCGGTTGACCACCTGTTCCCGGAATGGAAAGTCTGGACGCAGTTCATCGTTGACGAACAAGGCCTGGCGCTGAAACTTGACGCCCTGGAACACACCCATCCCATCCAAGTAGAAGTCAAACATCCAGACGAAATCCGCACAATTTTTGATGCCATATCTTACGAAAAAGGCGCCAGCGTGCTGTTAATGCTGCACGATTACCTGGGCGACCGTGATTTTCGTGACGGTTTGCGTATATATTTGAAGCGCCACGCTTATGGCAACACCGACGGCACGGACCTCTGGGCCGCATGGGAAGAGGCTTCCAAGAAACCAGTCACTAAATTTATGAATGCTTGGCTGACACAAAGCGGTTATCCGATTGTCCATGCCAATACTGACAGTTTGAGCCAAGAGCGGTTTTACCTAAACCCAGCCGCCAACAAAGAAAAGACAGTCTGGCCGATTCCGCTGCTTAGCGAAAGTTTGGGCTTAGACACACTGGAAAAAGCCGAGACCAAACTTGGTAAAGCCACGCCTGACTACCTACTTAATCACAGTCGTACAAGTTTCTTCCGGGCTATTTACCAGCCAGAGCATTTGGCCAAATTGGCCGACCAGGTTCGGACTGGCAAGCTCAACGAACTAGATCGACTTGGATTACTTGGCGATGCCTTTGAAGCCGCCAAGGCCGGCTATGGACCGACCGTCGACGCGCTTAAATTGCTAGATGCCTACGAAGACGAAGACAGCACCGTAGTTTGGGACGTTATTGCTGGTAGCATTGGTAGTTTGCGGGTAGTCATGGACGACGACGCCGTCCGCAAGGGCCTGAAATCATATGTACACCAACTGTCGGCCAAACAGCTCAAGCGACTGGGCTGGGACGAGCGTAAATCTGACTCACACTTCGACAAATTACTTCGCCCCAGCATTCTGGGTCTGGCCAGCTACGGCGAAGATCCGGCCGTGCTCAAAGAGGCTCGCCAACGCTTTGACTCCATGAAACAGCCGGAAGACATCCATCCCGATCTGCGTGGTGTTGTTTATGGCACGATTGCCCGCACTGGTACGGTTGCTGATTTTGACAAGATGATTGAAATGCACAACACCAGCCAGAACAGCGAAGACCGCGTGACCCTCGCCGGCGCACTTACTGGTTTTGAGCAGCCTGCACTAATTAAACGTGCTTTGCAGCAGATCATTAGCGATGACGTGCGCTTGCAAGACGTGCCATATTGGATTGCCTACAGTTTTATGAACCGTCACGCTCGTCTTGCTACGTGGCAATGGCTGCAGGATAACTGGGATTGGCTGGCCGGCAACTTGGGCACGGACCTGAGTTTTTACCGTACACCGATCTATGCCGCTCGCGGCTTTAGCGACGCCAGTTTCGTGAAAGAGTTTAAAGCATTCTTTGAGTCCAAAAACAGCCCGGCGCTGGAGCGGTCCATCAAACAAGGTATTGAAACTATCCAGTGGCAAGCTGCCTGGAAAATCCGCGACCTAGCCGAAGTTCGCAAATATCTAAAGTAGTTTGTCATTCTGAATTTATTTCAGAACCCATGCGGTACAACTTAGCTAGATCTTGCCATGTCGGATTATTAGACTCGATTAGGTTTATCTTCCACTGCCGCCTCCAGTTTTTAAGCTGCTTTTCGCGCTTGATAGCAGTCTCGATGTTATCTGTTGACTCATAATAAACAAGCCAATGTATATGATATTTTCCTGTAAAGCTATGTGGCTTGTTAGCCAAATGCTGAAAATAACGAGCCGACAAATCATTAGTCACACCAACATATAAAGTACCCCGAGTTTTACTAGCCAAAATGTAGACGTAATAATCTTTCATGCCGTATAGGTCCTGAACTAAATTCAGGATGACATGCGGAGATTAAATTCTTATTAAATTTAGCTAGAATACGTTTTCGACGAAGCTAAGTACCACGAAGTCGCGCCCTGTGATTTCGATGGCGCTCAGCACGTATTCGCCGCGATATTTTTCTTCTTCCACATAAATTTCCGCGGCGCGGCGCATTTGCTTTAGCTTGGTGGGTGTAATCGCTTCCAACCCGCCGCCTTGGAGGTCATTGAGCCGGTATTTAACTTCTACGAAGTGCTTTACACCGTCTTTTTCGGCCACAATATCAATCTCGCATCTGGGACGGCGCCAGTTGCGCTCCAGCACCTTAAAGCCGCGCATTTCCAGGTAAACGCTGGCCGCCTGCTCGGCCTTCCGCCCGCTCTCAGTCGAAGTGTTCACCCTTTAATTGTAGCAAGACTAAGGATTTGTGTTAGCGATAGCGGCTGAGGCACCATCTGGATAACAATCAGGAATGATTTGCTTTGTGTAGTGGTACTTGTTCACCAGATCACAGCTCGGTGCTTGCGTAGCAATAAAATCATACTGCCAGGCTCCACCGACCTTGGAATAGTAGGTTTCCGCACCGCCCTGGCAATCCGTTTGCTGTTCATTAAGGCTGATGAATTGATTGCCGACCACTTTATCCACGACCATTCCGGCGGTAGCACCTTCTGTCTTTGCATTGGATCTGCTATTGCAGCCGTCGATCACTTTCTGAAGCTGCGCTAAGATGAGAGGCTTGAAGTCGGCGGGCAAAGTATCATAGCCTTTTATATCCTTGGACGCTTGCTTCTCAAGCGCAGACGAAGAGCTGCTGTTTTGCGACTGCTGCGAAGACACCTTGCTAGTATCGACTTTTTTGTTGTCTTGGTTGGTCTTGTAAACACTGTAGCCTACGACGGCGAGGCCGATCAGAAGCGCGATGGCCAATATAATTTCGATACCGCCAAAGCCTTTGCGGTTGAGTTTCATGGGGTGATCCTGCTTATAGTTAAACTTTCAGTCAGGATTATGAGCTAGCTTTTCGGCTTTGTCTAGGTTAAGTTGCCAGCAGCTCGTCTTGCCATTCTGGCTCAGACGAGATCTTGTTGGCCGCGTCAGCCAGTAAAGCTTTAATGGGCTTGAAACTCTGGCGGTGGAGTTTGCTGATGCCATGTTTCTTGAGCCGGTCGAGGTGCAGTGCGGTACCGTAACCCACGTGACGGTCGAAACCGTAATTCGGGTAGAGCCCGGCCATGTCGACCATGTACTTGTCGCGGGCGACTTTGGCCACGATGCTGGCGGCGCTGGCTGCCGGCAAGGTAGCATCGGCTTTGACGACAGCCTTGGTTTTAGGTTTGTCACTTAAAAAGTTAAACTGGCCGTCGATGATAACTTCGTCATATTCAGCTTTTATTTGCTCCAGGGCTTGCTCCATAGCCCACTTTACCGCCGTAGTGATACCAACCCGGTCAATAGTGGCGGCATCGACCCAGCCTAATCCCACGGAGGCTGCTTGTAGATTTATTAGCAAGGCTAGTTCTTCGCGCCGGGCAGCGCTCAATAATTTGGAGTCTTTCAGCCCATCAATTGGCTCGTTCAAAATCACGGCGGCGGCAACCAGCGGGCCCGCCCAACAGCCACGCCCGACTTCGTCAATTCCAACGATTACGCTCATACTTATATTGTAAATCAAAACACGCCCCCAAGGTTGGCGTGTTAATTACAATTGCAGGCGGCCGAGGTTTTAGGCTTCTGGTTTTTCGTCGGTCTGGGCGTGAGCGGCTTCGACTTCAGCTTGCTTGGCGGCCAGTTCAGCATCTTCGGCTTCTTTGGCGGCAGCCTTTTCGGCGGCCTCGGCGGCGGCAGCTTCTTTGGCGGCAATTTCGGCGGCCTCGGCGGCAGCATCGTGGACTGAGTTAACAGCAGCTGCGTCAAAGTCTACGCCGGTCATGCGGGCTGACTTACCGGTTCGTTCACGCATGTAGCTAAGGTAATTGCGGCGAACTTTGGAACGCTTGGTGACCTCGACTTTAACTACCAGCGGGCTGTGCAACATAAAGCTTTTTTCGACACCAATACCAGAGGCAATCCGGCGCACGGTGATGCGGCTGGTGTGGCTGCCTTTGAGATCGGTACGGATGACCAAACCCTGGAAAATCTGGATACGCTCTTTGTTGCCTTCGCGAATCTTCTGGTGCACCTTAACGGTGTCGCCAGACCGCACGTCAACAACCTGCGATTTCTTGAATTGGTCACTAATTTTATTAACTACGCTCTGCATATCCGGTAGATTGTACACCAAAACCCAATCTGTTGCAAGCCTAGCTAGACAGCTTTTCGTCGAAGAAGCCGTTTGCGTTCTAGTTCGTTCAAACCACCCCAGATTCCCTTATCTTCGCCATAGTCTAAGGCCTGTTGCAAGCAGCCCTGGCGAAAAGTACAACGCCGGCACATGGCCTTGGCCAGGCCTTCGCGCAAATCTTTTTCCTGCTTGCGCTCGAAGTGATTGGGGCTATAAAACAGTTCAGGATCTTCACCACACTCGTATTGAAGATTCGTTTTCCTGGCATTAGGTTCTTCAGTAACTACCAGCTCAACCTCTTCGGTTGTGCCATTATTGGGAGAAACTACAGTTTCAACGGTGGCATTCTGGCCCACAACCATATTTTGCATGCGCCGCAGTGTGGTTTGTGAATCAATCAAAGGTGCTGCTTCTAGACGATCACGGGCAAGAGACTCTGTCATTTGATTTTACTTAAACATAAACTACTATAAATATCAATTACCCGACGACGCGGAAGACTTCGTCCAAAGTGGTTTCACCACGGACTACTTTCAGGATACCGTCTTGTAACATTGTCAGCATGCCAGAGTGCACGGCAGCCGCTTCAATCATTTGGGCCGTTGGCGAGGTGTGTGGATCCGACAGTACTTTTTGCAATTCTTCGCTCATCGTGAATTGCTCACGGATGGCAATCTGCCCGGTAAAGCCGTACGGATTTTCTTCTGATGAACCGGGTTTAAATAATTGCAGGCCGTCCAGGCTTGGCCGTTCATAATGTTCGGGCAGTGTATCGAAAACTTCCTGGATAGTATGTAGTTCGGCTTCCGAGGGTTGGTAAGCCTGTTTGAGGTTGTCGTCCAGCCGGCGCACCAACCGCTGGGCCATCACCAACCTAATGGCCGAAACGAACAGCGGGTTTTGGCCAATGATGTCGGCAATGCGTGTCAGGGCGGCAGCCGCCGAACTGGCGTGGAAAGTTGCCAGCACCAAGTGGCCGGTCAGGGCAGCTTGCAGCGCCGTTTTGGCAGTGTCCATGTCACGGATTTCACCAACCATCACAACATCCGGATCGAGACGTAATACCGCGCGCAGTTTTTCGGCGAAGGTGCCGTCGTTGCCACCTTCGGTGGAGTGAATCGGAATTTGGGTGATTCCGGGGAAGCTGTATTCCACCGGGTCTTCCAGGGTAATGATTTTGCGTTCGGTGGTGTTGAGCGTATTCAGCATTGAATACAGCGTCGTCGTCTTACCCGAACCGGTAGGGCCAACTACCATCACCATGCCGCTTGGTTTACCAATAATTCCGTCCACGATCTTGCGTTCGCCTTCAGATAGGCCTAGCCGGTCAAGGGTATACATGGTTTGGTCCATGTTGAACAAACGCATTACCACATCCATGCCATTGACTGTCGGCACGGTTTCAAGGCGCAAGTTTATGTCGACTTCACCGCCGTCAGCCATGACCACCCGCTGCGAAATTCGTCCTTGCTGGGCTTCGTCAGAGCCGGTGGAAATATTGCCGGCGCTGGCGATTGCTGCCATCAATACCCGGTATTTTTCCTTGCTGATGTGGGCAATCAGGTGCAGCACGCCATCGATACGAAAACGCACGCGGATGTCGTTAAGCTGGGTTTCCAGGTGAATGTCCGAAGCGTTCAATTTGTGGGCTTGGGCTACTAAGTAGGCTAGCATGTCATCAGCCCGAACTTGTTCCAAAACGGTAGAAACCTGGCGGACCAGGTCTTCGCTGCCGGCGGTACTGATTTCTATATCTTCATAAACGACTTTCTTGGGCGGGTCATAAAGTCGCATATACTCGCGGTAACCAACATCGGAAATAATGGCATACTCGACGATGTAATCCTGGAAACGCTGCCTTAGGCTGGCAATAGTTTGCTGCGAAGTAGTAGTGGTTATACCTAGTAGCAAATTGTTATCATAAAGCCGCAGCGGCACGACCCTCAAGTCGTACATTTCCTTTACTTCAAACAGATCTTTGTATAGCGGCTTGTCGGGATTTTGCGAAGTATCGTAATATGCCGCGCCTAACACCGCAGCACGGCGCTGCGTGGCCTGCTCTTCATCGCGTCGGGCATCTTGACTCATATCCCACCAGTTTACCGCTTATGGTTCCCTTTGTCAGCCCTGAAAAGCCACGATTCCATGTAATAATAGCGACATGCCTGATTTAGCCCTAATTGCCCACAATCTCCGCAGCACCCACAATGTTGGCTCACTGCTGCGTACAGCCGATGGTTTAGGCGTGAAGAAAGTTTATTTGACAGGTTATACACCTTACCCTTCCCGAGAGGACGACGATCGACTACCGCACTTGGCAGCGAAAATTGATAAGCAGATCAGTAAAACCGCTTTGGGAGCCGAAGCCAGCCAAGCATGGAACCGCGTGGAGACTATTGAATCAGCGATTGCGGAACTGCGTCAGTCTGGTTTCCAAATAGTTGCGCTAGAGCAAACGCCAAACAGCCAGCCGTTGCCGGACTTCAAGCCCGGGCCAAAAGTTGCACTGGTCGTCGGACGCGAAGTCGAAGGCATCGAACCTGAAATCCTGGATTTATGTGATGTCGCAGTAGAGATACCAATGTTTGGCAGCAAAGAATCATTCAATGTTTCCGTAGCAGCCGCAATAGCTTTAGCATATTGCCGTTTTCAAGCATAATTTGTTACAATAAAACAAGTTTAATTAAAAGCAAAATATGGCACTCGCCACTAGACCAAAACCCAAAACCCATCAGCGTAAACGCCAAGCCGGACACCACCGGCAAAATAAGCCATACCTAAAAACTTATTGGCCTTATATACCTGTGGCGGCGATTATTGGATTGGGTATGGTCGTTAATAACATGTGGCCAAGTAGTGCTGCCGTGCTTGGGGCTAATAGCAATTTTTCGATTAATACCTTACTGGCTGATACCAATGCCAATCGGAGCGCTGACCACGAAGCCAACCTGACCATTGACGGCCAGCTGACAGCTGCTGCCCAAGCCAAGGCCAACGACATGGTGGCTAACAACTATTGGGCCCATAACTCCCCCAGCGGCCAGACACCTTGGTCGTTCATCACTGCCACTGGTTACCAATACCAGTCAGCCGGCGAAAATCTGGCCTACGGTTTTGCCAGCGCCGGCGACGCCGTGGCCGGCTGGATGAACAGTACCGAACACCGGGCAAATATCCTGGATGCTGATTACCAAAACGTTGGTTTTGGCGTGGCCGAATCAGCCGACTTCCAAGGACACGGTCCACAGGTTGTAATTGTAGCCGAGTATGCCCAGCCAGTGGCTGCCGCCGCAAACATTAGCTTCAATGTCCGTAATACTACCCAGAACACTCCAGCAAATGTTAAAGGCGATCAAACCGAATTAAATGCCCAGCCGGTATCGCGTATCCAAGTCTTAACTGGTGGCAAAGCAGCTTGGGCCACAGTTGCAGCCTCGGCGCTGGGCGGCGCCGCCCTTGCACTCTTCTTAGTACGCCACGGACTCAGGCTAAAACACTGGATGAGTGAAGGTGAGGCCTACATTGCCCATCACCCGCTGCTAGACATCCTGGTAACCTTTATTTTCACAGCTGGTTTTGTGCTGACCCGGGTTAGCGGCGTGATTCGCTAGCCCTACTGGATAACCAGGTTTTCGGCGCCGACCAGGGTCTTGAGTTGGTTTAGCCCCTCGCTTTCGCGGTCAATTCCTCCTGGGAGCTTGATAGCTTGCTTTTGGGCAGCCTGGCCTAGCACCAAGACCACCTCGGTGTCTCCGTGATGGCTGTCAATGGTTTGTTTTAGATCGAGTAACATTTGCTGGTCACTGGTATTTTCGAGACGGACATAGACCTTTGGGACTGCCGATTCGATCTTATTATCAATTTTAGGTACTGTCACCTGGCTGCGAGCCTTTGGCGTTTTAACTTTCTTGCCGGTAGCCTGGTAGCCGGAAGCCTGTTCGACAGTAATTTCACGGGCATCATCAACCATGACTTTGACTTCTTCAGAACGGTTGCCTTCGCGGTCACGGGCATTGACTTTGCCACGAACCAGCACTACACGGTCACGATCCCAGAGTCCAACGGTTTGCTGGTAGGCGTTAGGGAACAGCACGACTTCCAGCTCGCCAAAACGGTCTTCAATCCTGGCAAAAGCCATTCGTTGGCCGTTCTTGGTAGTGACTTCGCGAACGTCCAAGATGGCACCTCCAATGGTAACAGCCCGGTTGTCGTGGTCGGCTGTCAGGCTGTTAATCGGCACTGTCTGCTCCTCTAAGTAAGCCTCAAAAAGTTGCAGCGGATGTTCGCTAAGGTACAAGCCAAGCAACTCACGCTCCCACTGCAGTTTTTCACGGCCATTGCCGGCTGGTGCGGTTTGCAGTTCTAGTCGCGGTTGGGCTGAACCGGCCACTTCCAAATCATCAAACATGCCAGTTTGGCCGCTGTTGGCTTGCTTTTGGACACGGGCTGCAAAAGCTAGCAACAGGTCTAAGTTGTGCAGCAAAGTCACGCGGTCACCAAGACTATCAAAAGCGCCGGCTTTGACTAGGCTCTCCATGGCTTTACGGTTAACAATACGGTGATCAACACGCGTCAAAAAATCTTCCAGGCTGGTGAAGCCGTTTTCCTTGCGGGCCCGTAAAATTTCCTCGACGGCCGCCGTGCCAACATTTTTGATAGCCGTTAGGCCAAAACGGACCTGGCCGGTCTTGGGCACCACCGCAAATTCTACAAATGACTCGTTGACATCTGGAGCTAATACGTCGATCCCCATGTGTTTGCACTCAGTAATTTCGATAGCCAAACGGTCGGTATCGTCAAAATCGCTAGTCATCAGGGCTGCCATAAAGGCCGCCGGATAGTGGGCCTTCAGGTAGGCGGTCCAGTAACCAATTTGGGCATAGCAGGTGGCATGGGCTTTGTTGAAAGAATAGTCAGCAAAAGGCTGGATTTGCGCCCAAAGCTGTTTGGCCTGGCTTTCCGTAAGACCCTGTTTTACACAGCCGGCAATGAATTTTGGTTCTTCGGCTTCCATGATATCGCGTTTCTTTTTACCGATGGCCTTGCGCACCAAGTCAGCTTCGCCCGGAGTATAGCCAGCCACGAGTTGCAGCAGTTGGATAATGTGCTCCTGATAAACCATCACACCGTAGGTTTCCTTCAGGATTGGCTCTAGCGATTCATGGAAGTACTGGACTGGCCCGGAGTTGTTTTTAGCCTCAATGAAGCGTGGGATCTCGGCCATCGGGCCCGGTCGGTATAAGGCGTTCATGGCGATCAGGTCTTCGAATAGAGTCGGCTTCAACTCTTTCATATAGCGCTTCATGCCCGCCGATTCAAATTGGAATACGCCGGTCGTATCGCCAACTTGGAATAGTTTAAAGGTCTTTTCGTCGTCGTTAGGAATGTCACTAAGCTCAATGTCTTTTTTGTAAACTCGTCGAATAATGCGCAACGCGTTGTTAAGAATGGTCAGGTTGCTCAGTCCCAAAAAGTCCATCTTGAGCAGGCCAAGTTCTTCTATCGGGCCCATTGAATACTGCGTCGCGACCACGCCCTTTTGGGCCATTTCCAGCGGCGTGTAACAAACAATGTCTTCCGGCGCTATCACCACACCTGCGGCATGCACGCCGTGGCTGCGGATAGTGCCTTCCAACTGGATGGCCAAATCAAATACCGTTTTGGCAGTATCGTTGGTTTCGTATTCACGTTTTAGGTCGTGGTCTTTCTTGATGGATGTTGCTAGTGGGATGTGGCGGCCCTGGATGGGCGGTGGAATCATTTTGGCCAAACGGTCAGATTCGGCATATGGTACTTGCAGCACACGGGCGACATCGCGCACGGCGTTGCGGGCTGCCATCCGGCCAAAGGTCACAATGTTGGCAACCCGTTCTTTGCCGTATTTTTCGACGCAGTATTGGATAACTTCGTCACGGCGGGTGTCCTGGATGTCGATGTCGATATCGGGCATGCTGATACGGCCTGGATTCAGGAAGCGTTCAAACATCAAGTTGTATTTAAATGGATCAATTTCGGTAATGCGAATGGCATAAGAGACGATTGAGCCAGCCGCCGAACCGCGGCCCGGACCGAAAATAATGCCCTGGTCCTTGCCCCAAGTTATAAAATCCTGGACGATCAAAAAGTAACCGTTAAAGCCCATTTGGTCGATGGTTTCCAATTCGTACTCGGCTTGCTTGATGGTTTCTTGGGAGAGCTTCTTGCGGGCCGCTTCGACATTAAGTTTGGCGCTGGCTTCCAGCTCTACGCCGCCATAGCGCCAGGCCAAGCCCTGCCAGACCAATTTGTGCAGGTAGGATTTTTCGTCCTCGCCTTTTGGCACCGGGAATTTCGGAATCAGGATGTTGCCCAGTTCGATTTCTACGTCGCAGCGGTCAGCAATCGCCCGGGTATTGGTGATGACTTCCGGGTGATCTTTGCCCCAGCGGGCAATAACTTCTTCCGGATCGGTAACGTGCAATTCAAAGTCTTTGAGACTCATGCGCTTTTCGTCACTCATGAATGATCCGGTTTGTACGCACAATAGGAGTTCGTGAGCTTCCTGGTCTTCGTGCTTCAAATAGTGGGCATCACAAGTTACGACACATGGGATATCAAGTTCTTCGCTAAGTTTCAGTAGCCCTTCGTTAATTCGTTCCTGTTCATCCCATTTGCTGGTGTGCTTGGGGTGACCATGATCTTGCAGTTCCAGGTAAT
>DASZPJ010000041.1:0-8906 GCA_035550295.1 Saccharimonadales bacterium (SeqCode) | reverse complement strand
AGAGCGTTAACCAAAACGACGTCACCAGCGCCAAATCCAAGTTAAATATCGGCACCAATGCGCTCAAACAAAGCCTGGCCAACCAACTGTCCGACGATGGCTACTTTGCCATCACAGACACTTACAGCGAGGGCACACCGAACATCACCCAAAGCGCCCAAGTCGGCCAGCAGGCCAATACACTAACTATCACCGAGACAATTACCTACACTATGTTTGGTGCTCACAAATCAGACCTCGAGAAAGTTATAAAATCAGCCGTCCAGGGCCAGATTGACACCCAGCGCCAGGCCTTGCTGGATTACGGCCTAAGCAGCGCAACATTTACTATTAACAGCCAAAACAGTACGTCGGCCCAATTGAGCATGTCGGCCAAAACTACGATTGGCCCGCAATTAGATGTCGATGCCATCAAGCAAGAGGTCAAAGGCCAGCACAGCGGTGAAATTAAAGACGAGCTGACCAACAACCCCGACGTCAAAGACGTCCAAGTTAAATTTAGCCCGTTCTGGATCAGCACAGTACCGAAAAATAGCGACCGCATTACCGTCAATATCGCTAAACCGGAAGGCACGAGTAGTTCGAATGGCCACTAGCAGCTTGCTGGCGCTCGATGTCGGCGCTGTGCGAGTGGGCGTAGCGATCGCATCTTTGGAAGCGCAATTACCGCGTCCACTTATCACCTTGGACCGGAATGATACGCTGTTTCCGACACTGCAAAGTATCATTGAAGTTGAATCAGTCAAACGCTTAATTGTCGGTTTCCCGCGCGGCATGCAGGGCCAGCACACTGCCCAAACCAACGCCATCGAAGAATTTGTAACTGAACTTAAACAACACTTTGCCTTACCGGTAGAATTGCAAGACGAAGCCCTGACCTCCAAGCATGCCGAAGACGAACTGCGCGCCCGCGGCAAACCTTATGACAAAGGCGACATTGACTCGCTGGCTGCGACTTACATTTTGGAAGATTTCCTGCAAAGCGTTCGCGAAAAAGCAAAGGCGGCCAAAGCATGAAGCACAGCTATCTAGCCGGCGCCAAATCCCGGCGCTCTTCCGGCCTGCATCGCTTAGCTTATTTGGGTGTTATTTTGTTGGTTGTAATAGCGCTTGGGGCAATCCGTGTTCGCATGGTGTACGATGCCGACCTAAAGCCGGTTAGCAGTGACCAGAAAACCCAGATTTTTAACGTCAAACAAGGCTCGTCGGTAAAAGACATTGCTACGGATCTGCAGTCAGCCCACCTGATTCGCAGTGCGTGGGCATTCGAACTATACGTCCATAGCAAAGAGCTCAGTGATTCGCTGCAAGCCGGCACTTATGCGCTGTCGCCCAGCCAAACTACCGGTGATATTGCCACCACTATCACCAAAGGGCGCGTTTCCAGCCAGTTAGTGACCATTGTGCCTGGTCGCCGCATTGACCAAGTCCGAGCCGATTTGATCAACGCCGGGTTTAGCCCAGACGATGTAGCTAAAGCACTAGAACCAGCCCAGTATGCAAATTTGCCCGTTATGGCTTACAAGCCAGCCAATGTAAATACACTGGAAGGTTTGTTGTGGCCGGATTCGTGGTACAAAGACAGTAACTCGGATGCCAGCGATATTATCCGCAAATCGCTGACGGCAATGGGGCAACACATTACACCAGATGTCCAAGCGGCATTTGCGGCCGAAAAACTGACTGTTTACCAGGGTTTGATCCTGACTTCAATCGTCGAACAAGAAGTCAGCCGACCAGCAGATCAGACCCAGGCGGCACAGGTTTTCCTGACCCGCATCAAAAACGGCTCAGTCTTAGGCTCTGATGCCTCGACCCGTTATGGTGCGGTGGCTGCCGGCCAAGTGCCAAACTTGTTCTATGATTCGGCCTATAACACTTTAAAACACCCGGGCTTGCCGCCAACGCCAATCAGCACCATCAGCGCAAATGCCCTGAATGCCGTTGAGCATCCGGCACGCACCAACTGGCTGTATTTTGTGACCGGCGACAACGGAGTTACTTACTTTTCGACCAACTTGCAAGACCACGAGGCCAAAACCCAGCAATATTGCCACAAACTGTGCAGGGAAGAGTAAATTTACAGGGGTGAACAAAGCATAAAAACCTTGCCTGGCAGCCCAGATTTGCTATACTATTACGGTAGCTAAGGTGCCAGAGGTCAGGTTTTCGCAAGGGCTCTCGCATTTAACTACCTCCAAGTAGACAGTTACCGGTGGGCCACCATCTTTGTTAACTAAACGTTTGCTTGATCGAGTATCAGCGACATTTAAATCGCAGGAGCTTGTATTAGTACAATCCCCTCAAATCCAATCACCGACCGCCTGGCAGTTCCCAAAACACTGCAGTCGGCCAAACTGTATCGACAATTCCAGGCCAAAATGCGTCGGGCTAGTATGCGGCGCCGTATTGTTCGCGTCGGCCTGCTGACTTTTAATGTTGCTTTGCTGGCTATTATCGCTTTTGTTGTGCTGCAAAATTCCCATAGTTCGGCTACTGCAGGCAACCTCAACCTTGCCAGCAACACCCCTGCTACAATTGCTAATCCGTTGGACCAAGTGTCATCGGCCGATATCGCCCTAACAGTCGCCCGCTTATCCAGCCTGCCCGAAACCACGGCTATTACCGACCAAGTCCAAAGCCAGGCAGCCAACGTGGCGCTGGCTTCTGACAGTACTGGAATTATCAACAAGCCGGAAGTCGTTGCTACTGCCCTCAAATCGCGGGCCGACATCAAAGATTACACCAGTGTTTCCGGCGACACAGTTTCTAGTATTGCTGCCAAGTTTGGCGTGACTTCCGACAGTATCCGCTGGTCTAACGACCTAAGTGGTGATGCTGTGGCTGCTGGCACTAAATTGCTAATTCCCCCAGTCAATGGTATCGTCTACGTCGTCCAGTCCGGTGATACCCCGGCGTCATTAGCCAGTCGTTTTCACGCCGAACAGGCTAAGATCATCGCCTACAACGACGCCGAAATCGGTGGGCTGAAAGCCGGCGAGCATATTATTATTCCCGGCGCTTCAGAAGTTTCTGCGGCTCCGAGTTTTAGCTTTACTTCGAATGTTGCTTGGGGCATAGCACCAATTTACGGTTACAACGGCTACGACTTTGGCTATTGCACATGGTATGTAGCCACCCAGGTTACGGTGCCAGCCAACTGGGGCAATGCCAGCACGTGGGCTTATTACGCTGGCCAAAGCGGCTGGAAAGTCAGTGGTGCGCCAAGTGTCGGCGCAATTGCCCAAACGGCTTACGCGGCCGGTGGTGAAGGCCACGTTGCAATCGTTCGGGCCGTTAAAGGCAACCAGGTGCTGATCGAAGACATGAACGGTATTGCCGGCTGGGACAGGGTTGGAAAAGCCTGGGAACCAATCAGCACGTATGAACATTACATAACCAAATAAGTATCTCTTATCTAGACCACGGGGCAAAAAGGCGGTAATCTGTTAGCAGATGAGTTTTGTAGATAAAGTTAGTGTAACTGTCACTGCCGGAGCTGGCGGTGACGGTAAATTAAGTTTTCGGCGCGAGCGCTTCATCGACAAAGGCGGCCCCAACGGCGGTGATGGCGGTGATGGCGGTGACATTGTGCTGCTGGCCAGCAACAACCAAAATACCTTGGCGGCCTTCCGCTACCAAAAAGAGGTCCATGCCGAAGCTGGCAAGCCCGGTGACAAAAACCGCAAACACGGCAGAAGCGCAGCCGACTTATTAGTGGCTGTGCCAGTTGGCACGATGGCAACCGACGAGCATGGCAACATTGTTGCCGACTTGGTAGAAGATGGCCAACGGGCAATCGTTGCCAAAGGTGGCCGCGGTGGCTTTGGCAATGCCCACTTCGTGTCATCGCGCCGCCAAGCACCCAACTTCGCCGAAAAAGGCGAGCCAGGCGAGCAGCACGAACTCCAGCTAGAACTAAAAATGATCGCCGATGTAGGCTTAGTCGGTTTGCCAAATGCCGGCAAGTCTACGTTACTCAGTAAAATCAGCAACGCCCGACCGGAGATTGCTGATTATCCGTTCACTACGCTGACCCCCAACTTGGGTGTAGTCGACATAGACAAGGGGAGCAGTGTTCTCCTGGCTGACATCCCGGGGCTTATTGAAGGCGCCGCCGAAGGCAAAGGCCTGGGCCATGACTTCTTGCGCCACATCGAACGAACAGCGGTAATTCTGCACCTGATAGACTCGTACATTGATAACGTAGCCGAGGCCTACCAGACCATACGTGCCGAACTGGAAGCCTACCAACCGGAAATGATCAAGCGACCTGAAATTGTAGCGCTAACCAAAATCGAAGGTCTCGACGCAGAGATCGTCAATGACCTGATGTACCAGTTGCAGCAAGTTGTCGACAACGATGCCCAAATTTTTGCCATCTCGGCCAAGGCTAACATCGGCCTAAAGCCCCTGCTGTTTGCTCTCAAAGACACTGTCCAAAAGGTTCGGGCGCAGCCGCTCAGCGAACAAGCCAAGCCGGAAATCCCAATTTTGACACTAGATGCCAACGAACGTGAGTGGACGGTCCAAAAAGATGGTGACAGTTTCTTGGTGACCGGCGAAAAAATCGAGCGCTTTGCCCATCGCACTGATTTTGGCAACCAGCAAGCCGTGGAACGACTTCGTGATATCATGCGCCGCCAGGGTATATTCCACGAACTGCGCCGCCAGGGAATCGAAGCTGACCAAGTAGTTAAAATTGGTAACGCCGGCAGTTTCAAATATTGAAATTCATTCTACAATCTGATATAATAATTAAATTATGCCTGAATTTGATGAGCGTACGCTGGCTTGTTATGAAGCGGAACGGATCCTCACGGCAGATCAGGCCGCTCTCGCTGATTGCCAGTCCGAGGAGGACACCAACGATTTCTTAAATAATCGTCTCGAAGAGTACCGGGGCGTTAATATGTGGCTAGGTGCAGCCGGCTGTAGCCGGCAGCTATTTGCCAGCGGCAAGGACATTAGTAGTGCCTGCTATATCTCTGATTGCCCCCTAAAGTTAACTAAAGCTTAAAACGCTAAAAACTGTGGTCGTAGTGATGCTACACTGGTAGCTATGGCAATCGAGCCAACATTTTTCTTTTATGACCTGGAAACTTCCGGTTTTGACCCACGCCGGGCCCGCATTATGCAGTTTGCCGGCCAGAGGACTTCGCTGGACCTCCGAGCCATCGGCGATCCGATCAATGAACTGATTAGCTTAACACCTGATGTGTTGCCGGATCCTGATGCCATCTTGGTGACAGGCATTACCCCGCAACAAACCCAAGCCGAAGGTTTGACGGAAGCTGAATTCCTGAAGGTTTTTTATGAAGAAGCAGTAAAACCGGGTACGATCTTCGTTGGGTTTAACAGCGTGCGATTTGACGATGAATTCATGAGGTTCTTTAACTACCGCAACTTTTATGATGCTTACGAGTGGGAATGGAAGGATGAGTGTTCACGCTGGGATATTTTAGATGTCGTCAGAATGACTCGGGCACTTCGGCCTGATGGTATTGAATGGCCGTTCGCGCCGGATGGAAAGCCGGCCAACCGCCTGGAGTTTTTGACAAAAGTTAACAAGTTAAGTCATGCGGATGCCCATGATGCGCTGAGTGATGTTTTGGCTACCATCGAGGTTGCAAAATTGATTCGAAGCAAACAGCCAGAACTGTTCGATTACCTGCTATCGGTGCGCGGTAAAAAAGAGGTGGCTAAACTTGTTGATGCCAGCCAGCCTTTCGTATATACGTCTGGCAGGTATCCTGGCGAAATTGCCCACACCACAGTGGCTATAAAACTTGTGGCCAATCCAACCTCAGACGGTGCTTTAGTTTACGATCTAAGGCACGATCCGGCACCTTTTTTGAAAATGAGCATCGATGAATTAGTAAAAGCCTGGAAGTTTACAAAAGACCCCGAAGTATTGCGTTTGCCGGTCAAAACCCTCAAATATAATCGCTGCCCGGCTGTTGCACCATTGGGGGTAATCAAAGACAAAGCCAGCCAAGAGCGGATTGGCTTGGAGTTGGAAACAGTCCAAAAACATCTGGAAATACTCAAAGGCCAGCATGCTGAATTTACTAAAAATATCCTGGGAGCAGTGTCACAGATGGATGCTGCCCGTGAAGCCGAACAGGCCAGCTTGATTGCTGACGTAGCAAATGTTGATGGCCAATTATATGATGGTGGGTTTGTGGGTCCGGCAGACAAATTGGTGATGCAAAAAGTGGTGTCCGCACAACCGGAAAGCCTGAGTGAATTGGCCAAAGGGCTAAAAGACCAACGCCTGCAGCAGCTGCTGCCACTTTATAAAGCTCGCAACTATCCAAAGTCATTAACGCCGGACGAGCGAGCCGCCTGGGACGAATTTTGCCACCAGCAATTATTCGGTGGCGGAAAAGATAGCCGTGCCCAACGCTACTTCACAAGAATAGAAGAGTTATCGGGAGGTAAATTGACGAGACGCGAGCAGTTCCTGCTGGAAGAGCTGCGCCTGTATGGCGAGTCTATTGTGCCCGCAGATGCAGTTGGCTAGCGTGTAGCGGCCGGCGAACAACCAATTGGTCGAACTTGCGAAGATAGTGCCGTAACTCCATGGTGCCGATCGCAAAAATGCCGACTAATATAATCATCAGCGCCAGCGTTTCGCCGAAAGATAGTTGAATGTTGGTTCCCGGGATGTAACCGAGGACGAGAAAGCTATACATTTTCTCAAAATCCCAAATAAGTTTGTAAGGCGGATTATACACTTAATTGCTAATATGTCAATAGTATGGGTTGATTGTGCTAGTGTTTAACAGATATAAAAGTAATTATAATCATTGATTTTATCTTACAAATAAGCTTTAATTACAAAACTATGACGGAGCCGGTATTAGAAAGATTTAGCGGTGATTGGAGCAGCCCCCCAGCCGTTCAAACCGAAAGGCCTTTGCCGGATGCTGACGCTTTAATTGTTCTTGGGTCAGTCGCCGGCTTGTTGCAATCTCTGAAAACAGAGGATTTCCACGAAGGCACTCCGGGATGTATGCGCAGCACCGTAAAATATGGGTGGGGTCGTTATGCCAAGAGACTGGATCTAACAGTTTTTGGCGTGCTTAATCAAAATCACTTTTTGGAGTTTGTTGATGATGACGGCGCCCCTGTTAAGGCTGATGTCGAGCCGATTGACTACTCGTCTCTGACTTGGATTATGCGTGGCCGTGATTTTGGGGTAGTAAACCATCCGGGCGGTGCACCAGAAATTTTGCCTGCAAGACCTGAAGATATCCGCAAGAAGCACCACGGATCAGCAGATGAGGGACCCAAAACTTGGTCAGAAATCCGCTCTTCACTCAAGAAATTGCCTAAAGCTGTGGCTAGAAACCGAATCAAAGTAGCCGAAAAACCAGAACATCACATGCCGTTCAAACTCGAATTAGACTAGAAAAACTCTTGTTTTTCGCGTATACTAGTTCACCTTATGGGTGAAACAATTACGGTCAAAGGCGCGCGCGAACACAACCTCAAGAATGTGGATGTGGAGTTGCCGCGCAACCAGCTGGTAGTCATCACCGGACTTTCTGGTTCGGGTAAATCCAGTTTAGCTTTTGACACGATTTACGCCGAAGGCCAGCGCCGCTACGTGGAATCTTTATCAAGTTACGCCCGTCAATTCCTAGGCTTGATGGAAAAACCGGACGTTGACCAGATTGACGGCCTTAGCCCAGCAATTTCGATCGATCAAAAATCCACCAGCCGTAACCCACGCTCGACCGTGGCGACTGTTACTGAAATTTATGACTACCTAAGATTGTTGTACGCGCGAATTGGCGTGCCGCATTGTCCAATCGACGGCAGCGCAGTTGTCCGCCAAACTACTAACGGCATCGTCGACCAGATTGTGGCGACCACTGAAGGCAAGCGCTTAATGGTCTTAGCACCGGTCGTCATAGACAAAAAAGGTGCCTTCGAGCACATCCCGGAACAATACCAACGCGCCGGGTTTGCCCGCGTCCGGGTGGACGGCGTGGTCTATGCATTGGACGAATTCCCGCAGCTGGACAAAGCCTATCGACACCGCATCGAAGTCGTAGTTGACCGTTTGGTAAATGACGAAGAAAGCCGGGGCCGTTTGGTGCAATCAGTCGAACAAGCTCTCGATGTTGCCGAAGGTAAGTTGGTCATTTTGGATGCCGACAGCGACGAAACGTGGAGCTACAGCCTGATGTATGCCTGCCCGCAGCACCCGGAAATTACGATTCCGGAACTCGAACCACGCACCTTCAGCTTCAATTCTCCGCATGGTGCTTGTCCGGTTTGTACCGGGCTTGGTAGCCGGCTGGAAGTTGACCCGGAGCTAGTTATTCCTAACGGCCGGCTAACGATTGCCGAGGGTGCGATCCGCCCGTACAACCGCATCAACGTCGACAACTGGTATGTAAAAAAACTTCAGGCCGTGGCCGACGCGCATGGTTTTAGCCTGCAAGTTCCTACCAGCGACCTGACGCAGGAACAGCTGAACATGGTTATGTACGGCACCGGCAGCCAAAAGTACAAAATCAGCCTGGGTATGGGTCGCAGCTTTGAAACAACATATGAAGGTGTGGTTAATAATTTGGAGCGCCGCCACAAAGAAACCGACAGCGACTTCATCCGTCGGGATATCGAGCGCTTTATGCAGGAAAAACCCTGCCACGCCTGCCAGGGCAAACGCCTGAAGCCCGAAGTTTTGGCGATCACTTTGGCCGAACGGTCAATCATGGACATTTGCGAACTGTCGATTGACGACGCGTTGAGCTGGTTCAAATCATTGAAGCTGGATGCCAAGGAAACTAAGATTGCCGAGATGATTCTGAAGGAAATTTGCGCCCGATTACAGTTCCTGCAAGATGTCGGCCTGAACTATCTTAACTTGCTAAGAAGCGCTAATACTT
>DASZPJ010000040.1:0-17810 GCA_035550295.1 Saccharimonadales bacterium (SeqCode) | reverse complement strand
AGAATGAACATACCATTCGGCAATGCCGTACATGCCCAGCAAGATCACGGCAACGATTCCCAAGAAACCGTACATCAATCGTTTGCCCCACTTGCTCCGCGGCGGCTGGATGATCAAACCCAGCAGTTTACAAGCAATATTTAGGCATTTTCTCAGCTGGCGTTTGTTATGATTATTAGGCATGAATCAAGCGAAGTCTTTAACCGTTAGCATCGTTATCCCAGTATACAACGAAGCTGATCAGTTGGTGGCCTGTTTGCAAGCGATTGCCGCCCAAACCGTCCGACCGCTGGAAGTTATCGTAGTTGACAATAATTCCAATGATTCCAGTTCGACAGTAGCCGAAAGTTTTGGCTTTGTGAAAATAGTGCGGGAGCAGCGCCAAGGCGTGGTGCATGCCCGTGATCGTGGTTTTGATGCTGCCAGCGGCGACATTATTGGTAGGATTGACGCTGATACGCGCCTTTCACCCGACTGGGTTGAAGCGATACAACAGCTTTTTGTCGATGAATCGTTAGCCGCCGTTTCCGGATCGGTCGATTATCATGATCTTCCACGCCGCGATATCAATGCCAAGCTGGACTTATTCTTCCGTCGCCGGATTGCCAGTGGCATGGAAGGCGAAGTCTTTTTGTACGGTGCCAACATGGCTGTGCGGCGATCGGTCTGGCAAGCTGTCCGGACTGAAGTCTGCCACGACGCTGGCCTGCATGAGGACTTCGACTTGGCGATTCATACCCAGGCACTTGGCTTTCGGGCTAAATTTGACCGCCGGCTTAAAGCCAGTGTTTCCCTGCGCCGCTTTGACAGCCAACTGGTCGAACTGTGGCCGTACCTGTGGCAAAGCCCCCGGACTTATGCCCGCCACGGGCTGAAGAGCCAACGGAATATGTATCCGGTTATCGTCCTAGTAATTGCCTTTTACGTGCCGCTAAAACTTTTGCATCGTGGCTACAACGCCGAGACCGGCCAGTTCTCGCTACGACAGGCCGTTTCACCCAGCAGCCAAGTCCGCGTCAACCCGGCACTGTTTATTGATTAGTTTTTGGCTCTGTTTGGTTCATTTTGTAGCCGCCCTGGTCAGTAGGCGTTGGGTGGCAGTGTGCCCATAAACCGAGTTTGTGGGTTTGGGCCTGCTTTTCGTCAGCGGCGAACTGGCTAGATTTGGTAAACGGAAAATACGGGTAGTAAAAGCCATAGCCGTTTCGGATCAGCTGGTCTTCGAGTAATTTACCGTCCGGTAAATAGACGTAACGCAGTAAACGGCCATAACGATCGCGGTCAGTACTTAGCGAATCGGAAACCAGGCGCACTGGCCCAATGCCTATTTCGGCCTTAGTATAAGCTGCGGCTTCTGGCCCGTAGCATTCAACCGGCGTATTGGGTTTGTGGGTTTCCGGCGTGTCGACGCCAATGAAGCGCACGTCCTCGGTCTTGCCGGCCATGTTGACGGCAATCGTGTCGCCATCGACGAAGTGGTCAATACTATAAGTTCCTGGCTGTAGCTGGGTCACAGATGAAAACCAACCATGCTGCTGCCCAAGTGTAATTAGCAGGCTAATAACCAGTAGTGCTACGGCTGTCCAGCCATGCACCCGACGGTATTTATAACGGCTCACGCTATTTGTAGTACGCTCTTCAGGTCGATGGCGTCAATGTTGGTACCGTCAATTTTAATAACTTTTTCATCTTCGTGTGGCGGTTCCAGCTTAGCCACTATGGCGTCGAATTCGGCATCGGTCATGCCCTGCAAGTAGCCATTACGGGTAGTGGGCGGCGAAACGGCGCGCTGGCGTGCCAGGTCTTCAGGCGTTGTCACCCAGATAGTAACGGTTGTGGCGCCGTGCTTGTCAGCGATTTTATGCAGCAGCTGGCGATCGGCATGGTAGTTGAAGTTGGTGTCAAAAACCACGCTTTTACCTTCGCCTAGCAGTTGGTCGGTCCTATCGTTTAGTTCGGCGTAAAGTCTGTCACTTTCACCCAGAGCATGCGTTGGCTGACCAAACAATTTATGGCGCTCAACATCTGCCCATAAATGCTCTGCGCCAGTTTCTTTAGCGATGAATTTAGCAATTTGGGTTTTGCCGGCGCCCGGGGCGCCGATAAATAAGTAGAGCCGCTGCTCGGACATAAAGTTTATTGTAGCAAAGCCGGGATTTTTTATACGGCCAAAGGATCACTTAGAGTTGTGACTACTCTGACGGATTTATCGCTAATTCCGATTGAAAAATTAGCATTTGAGTTATAGAAACTAGCTTCGCCGTCAACTTGGACAGGTATTTGGCCGCTATCACTTTTGACACTGAATTCCCGCTTTTGGCCAGTGCCAAAATGCTCCAGGTGGCCGCGCATGGCCTTCATGGCACCGCTCAGAAGCGCTTCGGTCCTGCCAGGGCGACTGTTAGTAACGCTTTGTAATACGGGCATATCAAATGCGCCGGCATCCTTCACGAGTGATGCCATTCCTGGAAATTTGAAGAATTTAGCCTCGTGCGGACCGTTAGTAATGTTACGTTCGATGGCTACTACGTCATCGCGGCCGGCTTCAGAGATAGTCAAAATTGGTGTTTTGGGAATTTGCGGCAAACCCACCCTTAATATGTAGGCTAATCGCCGGGCTTCGACAGCGTGACGGTAACTCATGACTTGTTTACGGAATTCCTGGGTATTGAATTGATCGCCAATCAAGGCAGTTATGCCAATGCCGACGTAGCCAAAGGCTAAATCTTGCTGAAGTTTATCTTGTGTCCAGCCACCGATGGTGACTTCCAGCGGGTGTAGATGGCCAATCCGCGCTTCCGGGTCCTGGAGCAATTTGAACGGTTTGCGTACATTTTCTTTTTTGTGCAGGTTGCGGGCCTGGTCATTGGCGTCGCCACCACCAATTACCAGGACGGCGTTGTCCATCTCCCGGGCAACCACTGCCTTTTGGAAATGTGTTGTGCCGCCATCGCCGCTAACGATGCCCAAAAGGTCGCCTTCCTCTGCGACTTCCAGCGCGTCGACCATATATTCAAGTTCCTTTTGAGTTCGATGTTCTTCGACTTTGTATCCTAAGCTTTCGGCGGTCTCGTGAAACTCTTTTATTGCCGGCTTGATAGTTTTGGCCTGTTTGCTTGCGGGGTTACTAAATATAAGCAAACGCTGGCCTTTTTGAGGTTCAAAAGGAGTTAGTTCAGGACCAAGCTCAACCATAGAGCTTTACAATAACATGTATTATCTAGAAATCAATGCCTTTGTTGGCTAGGAATTTTTCGTCGAAGTGGTGCTTGATTTTGTGCATGTCGGTGGCGATGTCGACGTATTTCAGCAGTTTTTCCGGGAAGTTACGACCAGTTAGGCAAAGGCTCGTTTTGGGCGATTTGTTTTTGATCAGATCAGCCAGTTGCTTTTCTGCCAGCAGCCCGTCGTGTACGGCGTTGTTGATCTCGTCACAAATCACCAGGTCGAACTTGCCGCTGGTGGCGGCCGCCAGGGCTTCTTCATATGTTTCCAGCGCCGCTTGTTGGTGTTGTTCTTCGGTGATATGTTGCTCGCTTAGCTCGCCAGCCTGGTAAAAGCCCTTGCCGCCTTTATAAAAGTACAGCTGGTCTTTAAATAGCGGTTGGATGTCGCGGATGAAGACGTGTTCGCCGACGCCCCAGTGTTTGATGAACTGGATGAACGCCACATTCCAGCGGTTACCAAGCGCGCGAACCATCAGGCCAAGGCTGGCACTGGTTTTGCCTTTGCTGTCGCCGGTGTAGACGATCACCACCGAGTCTTTGCTTTTATAATCCTCAAAACCCATAGACTACTATCGTACTATGGCCGGTTGGATTTGATCTAGACTAAAGCGTGCTGCTTTAGGGCGGCGTCGATGCGGGGCCGGTCAAAGCCAACGATGATGTCACCGGCGATATCAATTACCGGGATTCCCCTTTGGCCAGATTTTTCGATGGCTTCTTCGCCAGCTCCGGCAACTTCGTCGACATTGATGTACTTGTAGCCTTTTACGCCTAAGTCGTCCAGGTAGCGCATGGCCATGTGGCAAAAACCGCACCATTCAGCGCCGTAAACTAGAATTTTTGGATCGCTCATACATCCAGCTTACGCTCAATACTATACTTTGTAAAGCTGGTTTATTGCTGTGTTTGCCGATCTGATGCTTCGGCCGGTTGGGTACCTAATTCAGGTTCAATTAATGAGGCCGGGTACTCTACTTCTTCCGGGACAAAAGCTCTCCCGAGCCCTTTGGCAATATTGGCTAGAGATTTATTGATCATTCGGCGTCCTGTGGCTCGCCACTCAGCAGCGAACACTTCATCGATTGCCGCGCGATTGCCTATGTATGCAGTGACTGCTTCCCGAATTATTTCTGCCTGGCTTGATTCGTCTAATTCCGCCGCAAATTTAACAAGGTGAGTTTGCCCTTCATCTAAGCGAGAGATTACCTGTTCTTTATCACTTTTAGGTCTTGCCATTCGCATATAATAACACAAAATTAAAAAATATCCAAATACGGATGAAACGAATAGGAGAATGCGGTATTGCGTGAGATAGATCACATCTGGTATAATTCACCCGAATGGCAAAGAGAACGAAGCGAGTAAGGACGCCCTCGCCGATTACGGAAAAGAAACCTCACAAGGTGGGCGTTAACACTTCGAGCCAGAATCAAGGCTCGATTTTTGTGTCTATGGTGCTGGACATGACGTGGCGCCTAGCTATTGTGGTGATGATTCCGGTTATTGGTGGCTTCGCCCTCGACCGTCACCTCAAAACTTCACCGGCGTTTTCGATCGCCGGTTTTTTTATAGCGATGGCTGGAACGGCCGTGGTGCTCTGGCAAACAATGCAAACGGCTAACAGCTTGCCAGTGCCAAAACTGACTGCCGCCCAAAAGCGTGCCGTCAAAAAATCTTACGAGGAGGATGACGAATGAGCCTGCTCAACTTCGCCATTGGCAGCCCGGAAGTTCATGTTGCTCCAGGCAATGACTTCGTGTTGGGCGGCCTGCACGTCACCAACTCGATTCTTTATGGCTGGATCATTTGTTTAATTATGATTGTCGCCCTGCTGGCGGTTGCCCGTAAGGTGACCGTTCGGCCAAAAGCCGGGTTTACCCAATACGTCGAAGCCGGCGTCGAGTTCGTACGTAACCTGGTAGAAGGCGCGTTTGACGACAAAAAGATTGGCCGCAAATACGTGCCTTTCTTTGTGACGCTATTTTTCTTCATTTTGTTCAACAACTGGTCGGGCCTGGTGCCGGGCGTGGGTGACGCACTGCAAATTAACGGCCACCCGCTGCTTAGGCCAATGACGGCCGACCTGGACGCCACGCTTAGTATTGGCTTGATCACGATGATTTATGTCTATATTTCGTCGGTGCGCGAAGTTGGTGGCTTTGGCAAGTATATTAAGCACTTCTTTATGGGTAGCCCGCTCAACCCGTTGTACTTAGTAATCGGTTTGATCGAAATGCTGACCGACCTGACGCGTACATTGAGCCTGGCGCTTCGATTGTTCCTGAACGTTACCATCGGCGAAATTGTCATCGCCGTCTTTGCCTTCCTGGGTGGCGCTTTGCTGCCGGGCAGCGTACTGTCGCCAATCACTGCCGTGCCGTTTACCTTGCTAGAGCTGGGCGTCGGCGCGCTGCAGGCTTACATTTTTGTCATCTTGGGCGTGAACTATTTGGCGATCAGCGTCAATGCTGCCAAAGCTCACGAACACGATGACTTGACCGAAGATGACGTTCCTGAAACAATTAAAGCAACTAAGCTCGACAAAGCTTCGGGATCGGCATCATGAGTGGGATTATTGAGATATTAATTAAGTACGTAAACAAGGAGATATAAATATGGTATTTGCAGACACCGCAAGTGCACAATCAATCGCTCACGGCATCATGATCGGCGGCGGTTTCATCGGACCAACCATTGGTATTGGCCTGATCGGTGCTAACTACCTGCAGGCTGTTGGCCGCAACCCGGAAGCTGCTAAGTTCTTGGGCCAGGCTTTGGTCTTCGTTGGACTGGTTGAGGTCTACGGACTTTTGGCCTTCGCTAGCACCTTCTTCGTTAAATAAGGATTTTAAGAGTTGATTACACCACTTACACAATTTGCAGAATCATCAGGCGGCATCGGCGCTTTGGGCGTTGACGGTAAGTCGTTGATCATCCAACTGGTGACTTTCGTGATCGCCTTTTGGGTGCTTAAGAAGTATGCCTTCACGCCAATCCTGAAAGTCATGGAAGAACGCCGCAAAACTATCGACAGCGGCGTCAGCCTTGGCGAGCAGATGAAGAAAGAAAAGCAAGACATGGAGCAGCAAGTCGAAAAGACCCTGCACAAAGCCCGGACTGAAGCCGACGGTATCATTGCTGGCGCCCAGGACACTGCCCGTGACACTATCCGCGAAGCCGAGGAAAAAGCCCGCGAAAAAGCAGCTGGCGTCATGAAAGAAGCCGAAGACCGCATCGCCCAAGACACTGTTCGTGCCCGCAAAGCCCTGGAGAGCGAAGTAGTCAGCCTGATTTCCGACGCGACCGAAGCCATCATCCAGGAAAAGGTTGACGCTGAAAAAGATGCTTCGCTCATCGAGCGAGCTTTGAAAGAAAGCGCTAAGGCCTAAGTATGAAAACGCCGCGCACCCAGATCGCCAAAACGCTTGCCGACAAAGCCTTGAAGGCCGGTTCATCGAAGCAATTGGCAAAGGAAGCGGCGGCGTACTTGCTGGAAGAAGGCCGCGTCAGCGAGCTGGACTCCATTTTACGAGACATTCAGGACAATTGGGCTAGCGCTGGCTACGTCGAAGTTATTGCACGTAGCGCACACTCGCTGACACCATCCGTCAAAGCCGACATCACCAAGCAGATCAAGCAATTGTATCCTTCGGCTAAGCGGATTGTCATCAACGCCGTTGAAGACGCTGAAGTGATTGGCGGCGTACGCCTGGAACTGGCTAACCAACAGCTGGACCTGAGTGTCGAGGCTAAATTAAATCGATTCAAACAATTAACCCGTGCTGGAAAGGACAACTAGTGGCAGAAGTATCAATTACAGAACTCTCTAACGACATTCGCTCAGCAATTGCCGAGCTGAAGAGCCGTCCGGAGATCGAAAAAGTTGGCGTGGTGACCCGCGTCGGTGACGGCATTGCCTGGATTTATGGTCTGCGCGGCGCTGGCTATAACGAAATGCTCGACATTGAAGGCGTTGACGGCAAAAAGGTCGTGGCCTTTGCCTTTAACCTTGGTGAAGACGAAATCGGTGCCGTGTTACTCGGTGAAGACGTCGATGTTAAGGCCGGTGCCAAAGTTCGTCTTTCCGGGCAAGTCCTGGAAGTTCCAGTCGGTCCAGAACTAGTCGGCCGAGTGGTCAACCCGCTTGGCCAGCCACTAGACGGCGGCCCAGCCATCAAAACCAAGCAAACCAGCCGCTTGGAGCGCACCGCACCAGATGTCCTTTCCCGCAAACACGTTAGTGAACCTATGATGACCGGCATTATGGCCATCGACGCCACTACGCCAATTGGCCGTGGGCAGCGCGAACTTATCATCGGTGACCGCCAAACCGGCAAAACTGCCATTGCCGTCGACACTATGGTCAACCAGTACCGCCAAAAGTCCGGCGTGATCAACGTTTACGTTGCCATTGGTCAAAAACTTAGCAAGATTGCTGCCCTGCAAGAGCGCTTGAAGCGTGAAGGCGTAATGGACCAAACCATCATCGTTGCCACCGGCCCAAGTGACCCGGCTGCCCTGCTGTATCTGGCGCCTTACGCCGGTGCTGCCATGGGTGAATACTTCCGTGACAACGGCCAGCACGCGCTGATCATCTATGATGACCTTAGTAAACATGCTGCCGCCTACCGCCAAATGTCTCTGCTGTTGCGCCGCCCGCCGGGCCGTGAAGCTTATCCTGGTGACGTGTTCTATATTCACTCACGCTTACTAGAGCGTGCCGCTAAGTTGAACGACAAGCTCGGTGGTGGTTCATTGACTGCCCTGCCGATCATCGAAACCCAAGCCGGTGACATCTCTGCCTATATTCCGACCAACGTCATTTCCATCACCGATGGCCAGATCTTTCTGGAAACTGACTTGTTTTACCAGGGTATTCGCCCGGCTATTTCGGTTGGTCTTTCGGTCTCTCGTGTCGGTGGTGACGCCCAGACTAAAGCCATCAAATCTGTCGGCGGTAGCCTGAAACTAGAATTGGCCCAGTTCCGCGAGCTAGCAGCCTTCAGCCAGTTCTCAACAGATCTTGACCCGGAAACCCGCCAGACTATCGAACGTGGCCAGCGTCTCACCGAACTGCTAAAACAGCCACAATTTAGCCCTTACGCTATCTGGGAAATGTACGCCAGCTTGTACGCTGCCGGCAATGGTGCTTTCGACGCTGTACCAGTCGAAAAAATCAAAGATGCCCAGGCTGCCTTGCTGCGCGAACTGAAATCCAAGCATGCTAAATTGGTTGATGCGCTTAACACTGGCGACAAGCCGACTGATGCCCAAAACGACGAAGTCCTGAAGATTGCCAAAAGTGTTGCGGAAACATACAAAACTGCAAAGAAAGCTGGCAAGGAATAATCATGACGGCTGAAGGCACATCCGGCTTTGAGCAGCTGACTGACGACCATGTCGTTTCTGGTGCAGACGCTATGGTTGCCAGCGGTGTGGTAGCCGATTGCCTGGAAGCCAGCGAAGTTGCAATGCCAGCTCCACGTGATAGTTTTGAATCCCTGGCTGCCGCCAGTGGCAACCAAGTTGGCATTGCCCAACTGGCAAATTTACGTCGTGCACAAGCCATCCGTTCCGGAGGCCTGCATGGCTAGCACCATTGAGCTAAAAGGACGCATCAAGTCCATTAGAGGAACTCGCCAGATTACCAAGGCGATGCAACTGGTGAGCGCTGCAAAGTTACGCCGGGCGCAGGAATACGCTGCTGCCAGCCGTGCTTACGGTGACTTGGCCTATGAATTACTCAAGCGTCTCAGTGCAATCAGCGAAGTCGAGCGCCAGCCGTTATTTGCCAAGCGTCCAGTCAAAGCCCGTTTGTACGTCATCGTCACCAGCAACACTGGTTTGGCCGGCGCCTACAACGCCAATGTGTTAAAGCAATTGACAGTTAGTTTGCAGCGCGACCGCTCTGAAAAAGTCAAAAGCCACGTCATCTCCATCGGTAGTAAAGGCGCGCAATTTGTGCGACGGATTAACGAAGCCGAACTGCTGGCCGCTTACCCGCCATTTGGCGACCGGCCAACAGCTAATGACTTACGTCCGATTTTGAACACTGTTGTTGATGAGCACAAGGCCGGCAACGTTGACGAAGTGCACATCATTTACACGCAATTCAAATCAACCATCAACCAGCAAACTATTGCCCAACAGCTTTTGCCTGCTCCAGTACCAGACAAAGCCGATCCGGGCGTAGTCACCGTTAGCAATTTTGAACCGGACGTTGAAACGGTGATCGACCAAGTTGCCACGCGGCTAATCGAAGCCCAACTGTGGCAAGCCGTGCTGGAATCAATGGCCAGCGAGCACGCCATGCGCATGCTGGCTACCAAAAATGCTACCGACAACGCTAATGATCTGATTGATGATTACACTTTGGAATTAAACACTGCCCGACAGGCCGCAATCACCCAGCAACTGGCTGAGATTTCCGGCGGCGCCGAGGCATTAAACGGATAAGCAGGATTAAGGAGAATATATGGCAACAGCAACTAAAGTAAAAACTAAGACGGGCAAAGTCACGCAGATCGTTGGCGTGGTCGTCGACATCGAATTTACGACCGACAATTTGCCGGCAATTTATAACGCTTTGACTGTCCAGTTGGATGGCCAAAAAGTAACGCTCGAAGTCGCGCAGCACCTTAGCGAATCAAGCGTGCGAGCAATTGCGCTAAGCAGTACCGATGGGCTGGAACGTGGTGCCGAAGTCACCGACACTGGCGCGCCGATTAGCGTGCCTGTTGGCGACCAGACTTTGGGCCGCATGTTCAACGTTACTGGCGACCCAATCGATGGTCAAAAAGACGACTTTAAGCAGCGCAGCCCAATTCACCGCGAACCACCAGCCTTTATCGACCAATCTGGCTCTATTGAAATCCTGGAAACCGGCATTAAGGTTATCGACCTGATCTGTCCAATCGTTAAGGGTGGTAAGGTTGGCTTGTTTGGTGGAGCCGGCGTCGGTAAAACCGTGCTGATCCAGGAACTGATCGGTAACATCGCCAAATTCCACAATGGCTACTCAGTCTTTGCGGGCGTGGGTGAGCGCACCCGTGAAGGTAACGACCTGTACTACGAAATGGAAGAATCTGGCGTTCTAAAGAACACTTCGCTGGTCTTTGGCCAGATGAACGAACCACCAGGCGCCCGTTTGCGCGTGGCGCTTAGTGGTCTGACCATCGCTGAATCGTTCCGCGACAAAGGTAACGACGTGCTGCTGTTCGTCGACAACATTTTCCGTTACACCCAGGCCGGTGCCGAGGTGTCTGCCCTGCTTGGTCGCTTGCCGTCAGCCGTTGGTTACCAGCCAAACTTGCAGCAGGAAATGGGTGCCTTGCAAGAACGCATTACTTCAACCCGCGAAGGCTCAATTACTTCTATGCAGGCTGTTTACGTGCCAGCCGACGACCTTACCGACCCAGCCCCGGCAACTACTTTTGCTCACTTGGACTCCACGATTACTTTGAGTCGCGCCCTGACCGAAATTGGAATTTACCCTGCTGTTGACCCGTTGGCTTCAAGCTCAACTATCCTAGACCCGGAAATCGTCGGCGAAGACCACTACTTTGTCGCCCGCGAAGTCCAGCGCGTTTTGCAGCGCTACAAGGACTTGCAGGACATCATCGCCATCTTGGGTATGGAAGAGCTATCTGAAGAAGACAAGCAACTCGTTGGCCGCGCCCGCCGCATCCAGCGCTTCTTGAGCCAGCCATTCTACGTTGCCGAGCAGTTTACCAACAATCCGGGCCAGTACGTCAAATTGGCTGACACGATTGCCGGATTCAAAGAAATCCTCGAAGGCAAACACGACGACAAACCAGAAAGCGCTTTCTACCTAAAGGGCTCTATTAAAGACGTAGTCGGAGCCAAGGCTAAATAATGGTTGACCACCCTAACTGGCCGGCACACTGGAACACTGACGAAGCCTTTTCAGGCCCTGGCAATGATGGTGACGCTGGCGATAAGCTGGAAGCTATCTTTACGCCTGATGAGCGCGGCTGGAATACGGCACAAGCCTTTGCTTCACTCGGTGAATTAGCTTTGCCTGGCCAAGTGACAAAAGAGCAGCAGGACGACCTTTCTAAGGAGTCTGCATAATGATTCACTTCCAGCTGGTTTCAGTTACTGGCACTAAATTCGACGACGATGTTTACGAAGTCATCTTGCCGACGCTGGACGGCGAAATTGGTGTGCTGCAAGACCACATGCCCTTAGTCAGCGTCGCTACCAACGGCGCTATCGTTGTTCGCCGCAACCCGCGTGATGCTGACCGGGACCGTGAGTTCTTTGCCACCAACGGCGGAGTGATCGATATCTCCAACAACAGCTTGCGGGTATTGGTTGACGAAGCCGACCATGCCGACAACATTAACGAAGCTGAAGCCAAAGCCGCCCACGAACGGGCGCTAAAAATGAAGGCCGAAGCCAAAGACCAAGTTAGCCTGGAGCACGCCCAAGCCTTAGTCGATCGCCAAGCGGTGCGCCTGCAAGTAGCCGGTCTAAAGAGAAGACACCAACGAAAATAATTTTCTAGAAGTAAAGAGGCAGCAGAATGGATAATCCCAGCAAAGACATCGTACTAACTATAAACGTTGTCGAGCCGGGCCTGGTCCGTGCCGTCCAGCTCAAATCCCAGGAGTTGGGGCGTGAACTCAAGGGCCTGGTGCTAGTCAGTGCCGACTACGCCGATTACCCGGCCCGGCCGAAGGACGACACCGGTTTATTCCAAGAACTGGTAGTCGACTTTAACGATTTGGACGCTGTTCAAACGGCCTTAAAGCCTTATACTGACCGTTTGCTTTGCGTGACGGCGCGTTATGAAGAAACTTTGCAGCCGCTGGCCAAAATCAGCCCCTTCCTACCCTACATGTACCTTCCATCTCCAGCTGCCCTGCACTGGTCTACCGAAAAGCCGCAAATGCGGGACCGTTTGCGCAATTACGATAAATCGCTGGTACCACAGTACCAGTACGTGGAGCAGCAAGACCTGGCGGACATTGATAATTGGATCCAGAAATTCACCTTTCCAGTTATTGTTAAGCCGGCTGGTTTGGCCAAAGCCCTGCTGGTTAGCCGCTGCGAAAACCTGGACGAACTGAAATACCGGCTGGAACACACCTTTAGCTTGATCCAACACGCTTATGAACGCGAGCATTACCCCGGCAAACCAAGCGTACTTGTCGAGGACATGATGCAAGGCAAAATGTACTCCGTTGACGCCTATGTCATGCATGATGGCCAGATGTTCTGCCTGCCGCCAGTACAGGTCAAGACGGCTCATTCTATGGGCATGCCGGGCGGTTTCTATGGCCGGCATGGTTTGCTGCCAAGTGATTTGGACCAAGAAGAAGTTGAGCGCGCTTTCACGGCCTGCCGCTTAGCAATGCGAGCCCTGAACCTTAGCTCTACGACTGCCCACATAGAATTATTCCTGACAGAGCAAGGCTGGAAAATTATTGAAGTCGCTGCCCGGATTGGTGGCCACCGTGACCTGATGTACCGCGAAGCGTACGGCATCGAGCACTTCCGCAACGACCTTGGCGTACATATCGGCCAACTGCCCGGGATGCCTGGTGAACCAATTGCACATTCGGCTTTCCTGAACTTGTATGCCCAAAACGAAGGTTACATTGAATCAATCGAAGGTTTGGAAGAAGCCCGTGCCCTACCCAGTGTGGTTTACCTGAAGGAACACGCTGGCGTGGGTGATTTGGCATTGTTTGCGGAAAACGGTGGCGATCAAGTAATTGACGGCGTACTAAAGAATAGCGACAGGCAGCAGCTTGAAGACGATATCAAGCGTATAGAAGAACTAATTAACATCAAAACCAACCCCAATATTCCTGCCGAACATAGCACCTTTGTAGATCTAGCTCGCTAAAACTTAATTCCGCAGAAAGCACAGCGCTTGGCAGCTTTAGGAATAGTGCTGAGACATTCCGGGCACTTTTTTTCTGTAGGTTCTTCCGCATCTTTACTGCGGCTAGACATGGTATTTAACTTATTTATTGGTTGAACAACCAAAAAGAAAACCACTGCTGCTATAACCAAAAATGACACCAGGTAGTTGATAACATCGCCATACATAAAGGTACTGCCGTGAATTTTGAAGGTTAACTGCGAAAAATCGTGCTGGCCGCCAATGGCGGCTATTAGCGGTGTGATCAGGTCTTTAACGATTGCCTGCACCACACTGTTAAAAGCGGCACCGACGACCACTGCTACGGCCAAGTCAACCACATTCCCCCGTAGGATAAATTTTTTAAAATCATTGAACATAGATGTCTCCTGCTACTTAACCATCATACCAAAACTGGAAATACGGCTTGAAATGACGTGCTTACAAGCGTAACTTGGTTGTATCTATGCCACAAACAAAAGTTTTCAAAGTCAGCCGCATTAGCGAAGGTTTAGCTTTTGGCCAAGGTCCAATATCTGGCCAGGACGAAGCCAATATACTGCAAGAACTTGATTTTGCAATTGAAAATGACGATCAAGTTTTAGTTCCGGTTAGCTTGGATGACGACGGCCACTCGCTGACCGACGACGGGTGTGGTGATGGTCGCCCTGCCATTAAAGTTTATAAATTAAACAAAACCTTCAAGAAAAACCTATCCCGACCCAAAGTTTTTGGTGGCGCTTTAGTGATGGCTATGGCGGCAAACATTGGCAACGGCTTGGCCGCCGCCCGACCGTTACAGCAGCTATTTAGCGAAACGATTGACGAGTTGGAGAGCAAGCACATAAACTTTGGCGCTCATACTGATGAGCATGCTTCTGGCGATAATTGTGGGTGCGGTGCGATTGACCGTGCGCCGGAAGTGATCCTGGCCGTACTAAAATACCAGCGACCCATTCGTGAGGTGATTAAGGCCTTGGGCATCAGCGATGAAGGTTTCGACGAAGTCCTAAAAAATTACGGCACTTATGTCCGCGAAGTGCTCGCCCGGGCCACACCGTACAGCGGTAAACAAGTCATGGCGGAAATCACAGCTGCTAGCAAAGTCATTAAGCAGTTGTCCGGCAACCATCTCGAGCGGCGGATTATCCTTAATGAAGTCCGTGGCTATACGGTTAACCAGCGGCTGCTGCGCGAAGTGACTAACGACCAGGCACAAGTTTTTGCAATCGAGGTATGGCGCTTGGTTGACATTGCCAACCAGCAATTCGAAGGAAAGGCACTTAAAATTCACCAGGCAGTACTCAGCCAGCTAGCTTACACTTTGGGAATTGCCGCAGTGCTGACTCAAGGCGACTTGCCGGTTTATAGGATTGGGACAACTGGTTAAGCATAAGCACTACCCCTGTTGTCCACAGCACCGAGCTTTACAAAATGGCAGCATCAGGTTACGATTGGTTCATTAATTAAAAGTGGAGGTTCCAAACATGTTTGGAAAGAAGAAAGTCGCTGCGCTAGTGGCAGAATTCGTGGGGACAGGAGTTTTAACGCTCCTAATTTTGAGTGTTCAACGCTCGCAAATCGGCTTGGCCTTTTTTGTGGCTTTGGCCGCCGGTCTGGCTTTGGCCTTGACCACATTTGCCCTGCACGAAAGCTCGGCAGCGCACTTTAACCCAGCATTAACAATTGCATTGTGGACAGCCCGCAAGGTTGAAACCTTGACGGCTGTTTTGTACATTGCTGTTCAACTGCTTGGTGGTTGGGCTGCTTACTTCTTGTTCCGTTACTATGTAAACGCTGCATTGCCAGTAGTAGGTGGTCACTACCTGACCCGTACATTGGTAGCTGAAGGTGTTGGTACTGCCATCTTTGCCTTTGGCGTGGCTGCTACGGTTTACAAAAGATACGAAGTTACCTCGGTTGCCGCATTCAGTGGCATTGCTTACGCCCTAGGTATCATCGCTGCCTCATCTGGATCAGCTGCTATTGGTTTGCTGAACCCGGCCGTAGCGCTTGGTATTCGTGCGTGGGTATGGGGTACTTACGTGCTTGGCCCGGTTGTTGGCGCCCTGATCGGTGTTAACCTATATGCTTACTTGTTTGCAGATAACGGTGGCCGCTCTGTTGCTGCTGCAGTTGCTGCACCAAAGAAAGCCGCCGCTAAAAAGCCAGCTGCCAAGAAGCGCCCTGCTAGCCGCAAAAAGAAATAAACGAGAACTTTAGTTCGACTGAAACTGCCTGGAGGCAAATCCAGGCAGTTTTTAATTATCTGTCGGATGCATGCAGCGGCTGTGATCACGACCCATTGGGTATTGGCCTGCCAGCAGCTGGTCTACCATGAGCCGTAGTTTGGCATGCAGTGTAGTAAGTGACTTGGGCTGCTTTTTGATGGAACTTAATTGGCCAGTCTCTACAAAATCAAGTGTCAGTTTGGCAGGCATTTCACCTCGTAGTTGCAGCCAAGCCAGGGCGTACAAAGTCAGTTGCTGGGAACCTGCTACGCGACTTTTTGCCTTTTCGGGAGTCGTAATGCTGGTGCCTGTTTTAAAGTCGCGAATTTCCACTCCTTTTTCGAGCTGGTAAACAGCGTCAATCTTACCCTTAATAGTCAACGGCAAATCGGGCACTTCTAGGCTGAAGGGCCACTCTGTCTCAATCGGCAGATCATCTTTAAGAAAGCGTTCATAAACTGTCTCAACCGTTTTTAGCGCCTGGATATGGGCTCGCTCACGGGACTGCTTAGATACGTATCCACTTTTTGGTAATGCCTTTCGTACGGCGTCGCTGAGGGCTTCTAAGCTTGGCACATTGCCATTTTGCCTGCCTTGGTGGACTTGCTCAATTACTTCATGAATCAGGCTGCCATAATCCAGTTGCGGTGCTGGCGGCAAAGGCATATTAAGTACATAACGGAAGTAAAAATCCTGCGGACAGCGCAGCCAGGTTTCGATCTGGCTGACACTTAAAAAGAATCGTCCGTCGCGTTGCATAGCTTCTGGTATTGCCGCTGTACCGGCTGGATTTGTGGGTGCGAATAGTTCCAGGCTGGTTTGGCTGGCTTCATCGGCGGCTGTGGCAGTTGGTTCGTGGCCTAACAGCTCTGCCAAAAAACGGGAAGGCTTACGGGCACCGCCGGAGCCATGGCGGTCGGAGTAGCTCAGGATTACTTCTTGCTGCCCGCGGGTAATAGCTACATACATTAGGCGTCGCTCTTCGGCCAGGTGATCGTCGGCTTCGCTTGGGCTGGCTTGTAGTTCCAACGGCAACCGCAAACTGGTGCCAAATGATTTAAGTGGAAAAGAGCCTTCCGTGCAGTCGACAATGTAAACCGTGCGCCATTCCAGGCCTTTGGCACGGTGAACACTCAGGACATTTACCTTTTCTTCCGAAATGTCTAGTGTGCCGTCGTCGAACTGGTTGCCGGCGGCCTGCAGCACCGGCAAATTAACGATATATTGCTGGACACTGGCGGCTCCGGAAACTCGTTCAAACTCTTTTAACGTTCTGAATAACTTACTCAGGGCCTGGACTTCCGCAAAAACTGCCTGATCATCGCTAGATTCCTGGTACAAACGCTGCATCCAACCGCTATCGCGCATGATGCTGTAAGCCAGGCTGCCGACAGATTGCTCTGCCGAAACTTGCCGCCACTCCGAAATTTGTTTCATTGTTTGCTCAAGCTCGGGATCGGCCTGCTCTTCAATAATTTTGGCTAGGCTACTATGGCTACGCCGGGCTTGGCCTGATAAATTTGCCAGCTGGCCGACATCCAGTCGGAAGACCGGGCCGCTTAACAGATGGAATAGCGCTAGGTCATCGTTCGGGTCAGCAACGCACTTCAGGGCTTCAATAAGCTGGCGAACTGCCGGCTGCTGGTAAATGTCGTTATCCACTCCGGCAACAACGTGCGGCAAGTCATACAGCTCAAAAGCTTCGTGAAGTTTTTGGACAGCTTGGTTGCGCCGTGCCAGGACGGCTATGGAACCTGCCGGCTGCTTGGCTTGCAGCCGTTTTTTGATATCTTCGGCAATCCAAGCCAATTCGGCTTCGTAGGATGTGAAATGCTGGAGCTGGGGCTCGGGCCCCGCCTGCTGGCCATGCAATCGCTTGTCTAGCTTGCTGATGATCTCCAGGCGATGCGGATTGTTGGCTTGGATCAACCGGTAGGCAGCATCAAGAATGCCTTGGGTTGAACGGTAATTTTCGATTAAAGCGACCTCTGTCGCCTTGGGGTACCGAGCTTTAAAGTCCAGGATGTTTGCCAGCGTCGCCCCACGCCATCCATAAATACTTTGGTCGTCATCGCCAACCACCATAATGTTTTGCGACTTGCCTGCCAGCAAATCAACCAACTTTGACTGCATTGGGTTAGTGTCCTGGAACTCGTCTACCAGCAGGTAATGATAGCGATCCTGCATAGTTTTTAAGATGTTGGGGCGGCTTTCTAGCAATTCAATCGCCAGGTAAATCTGGTCATCATAATCAATCAACTGTTCACGTCTACACAAATTGAGGTAGGTTTTGAAAAACCCGGCTAATTCCTTATGTTTTTGCTTATCCAATTTTTCAGCGGCGGTTTCTTGTGGAAGTTGGTCAGCGTATGCTGCGTATTTACCGGGTGTCACCAGCTGTTGCTTTAGCAGCGAAACAAATTCAGCTAAATTTTCGAGCTGGCCGTCGGGATTGCT
>DASZPJ010000039.1:0-4483 GCA_035550295.1 Saccharimonadales bacterium (SeqCode) | reverse complement strand
TAAGTGGCGGGGAAGCCCAGCGCATTCGTTTGGCCACTCAAATTGGCTCTGGTTTACAAGGAGTTTTGTACGTTTTGGATGAACCGAGCATCGGCCTGCACCAGCGCGACAACGCCCGGCTGATTGCCACCCTCAAGCATTTGCGCGACTTGGGCAACACTGTGATTGTGGTCGAGCATGATGAGGAAACCATTAGAACAGCGGATTGGCTACTGGATATTGGTCCGGGCGCCGGTATTCATGGCGGCCATATCGTTGCCAATGGCAAGCCGGCTGATGTAGAAAAAGTGAAGGCCAGCATCACGGCCCAATATTTGAAAGGCGACAAAGCCATTGCCACGCCAAAAAAGCGGCGTAACGGTAATGGCAAAGAGCTAGTTATTAAGGGTGCCCGCGAAAACAATTTGCAGAACGTTGATGTAAAAATCCCACTTGGCGAGCTAGTTGTAGTCAGTGGTGTTTCGGGATCTGGCAAATCGAGCCTGATCAATGACATTTTAGCCAAAGAACTTTTGGCCAGGCTGCATCGCGCTAGCACGGTTCCCGGCCGCCACGATGACATAGAAGGCATTAAAGAGCTCGACAAAGCTATAATCATCGACCAATCGCCAATTGGCCGCACCCCGCGGTCAAACCCGGCAACTTATACCGGACTGTTCACACCGATTCGTGAACTTTTTGCCAGCATGCCGGAAGCCAAGCTGCGCGGTTACAGCGCCGGCCGGTTTAGTTTTAACGTCAAAGGTGGACGCTGCGAAAACTGCGCCGGAGATGGCATTATCAAAATAGAAATGCACTTTTTGCCGGACGTTTATGTGCCGTGCGAAGTTTGCCATGGCAAGCGCTACAACCGTGAGGCGCTGGAGATTCACTACAAAGGCAAGACCATCAGTGACGTTCTGGAAATGACCTGCGAACAAGCGCTGGAGTTCTTTGAAAATATCCCGGCGATTGCCCGCAAACTACAAACTTTGGTCGATGTTGGCTTGGGCTACATCGCGCTCGGCCAATCAGCCACAACCCTGAGCGGCGGTGAAGCCCAGCGTATCAAATTAAGTTCTGAACTTTCGCGTCGCCCGACTGGCCGGACGTTGTACATTTTGGACGAACCAACAACTGGTTTGCATTTAGCGGACGTCGATAAACTGCTGCACATGCTGCACGCCCTGGTTGATGCCGGCAACAGCATGGTCGTCATCGAACACAACTTGGACGTCATCAAAAACGCCGATCACATCATCGACATGGGCCCGGAAGGCGGCAGCGCCGGCGGGCAGGTAATAGCCAGCGGCACACCCGAACAAGTTGCCAAAGTCGCGGCCAGCTATACCGGCCAATACCTCAGTAAAATGCTCTAAGATTTTTTGCTACGTCGTCTTTGGCGTTTGATTTTTATGAACTGGTAAATTGCCGGCCCCAAGCTGAAGACCATAACGCCAGCTACAACCAACAATATGTAATGATCCAAATTAGGGATGCGGCTGCCGAACCAGAAGCCGATCAACGTTACACTTGCAGCCCAAGCCGTATCGCCAATTGCGTCAAAAATAAAAAATTGGTGAAAAGGCATTTCAGCAATACCGGCTAGCGGGGGCGCAAAAGTGCGTACAATCGGCACAAAGTGGGCCAGCAACATGGTCCGGCTGCCATAACGTTCAAAAAACTTTTCAGCTTTTTCGACATGTTCGCGTTTGAAAAGTACACCGTCCTCGCGTTCAAATAAGCGATGTTCAAAAAATTTACCAATCCTATAACCCACGTTGTCACCGGCAATTGCAGCCAGGGCGACTACCAAGATGACTGAGGCAAGTGATAATTGGCCTTTGGCCGCAAAGACACCGGCGCTCAAGAGTAGCGTATCGCCTGGCAGGAAAAAACCGACGAACATGCCGGATTCAGCAAAAATAATTAGGGCGATAAGCGCCAGGCCACCGGAATGTATGATATGAGCAACATCAGGCATAGTTCTTAGCCTATACTGTTCGGGCGCGGCGGTCTAGCTAGCAAAAATGCCCGCAATCTGTTACACTGGGAGGAAATTCTTAGCAAGGAGCGTTTAAGTAAATGTCACAAGATGTTATTAATTTGACCGTCGAACCGCGAACCGTAACTGGCAAAGTAGTCAAACAACTACGCGCAAGCGGTATCGTGCCAGCCGTCATTCACGACCACGGCAAAGACTCGGTGCTAGTCGAAGGCAACGCTGTCCAAATGTTGAAAGTCTGGAAGCAAGCCGGCAAGCACCACCCAGTTGAACTGAAGGCTGGCGATCGTGATTTCGTCGTCCTTATCAAAGAAGCAACTTTTGACCCGCGCAAGCACTTGCTGACGCATGTTGTCTTCAACGCCGTTGACCGCAACCAAAAAGTCGACGCCGAAATCCCAGTCCGCCCACATTATGCCGAAGGCAATGAATCCAGCCCGGCTGAACGTTCTGGCTTGATCGTCCTTGCCCAACTTGAAGCTGTAGATGTCAAGGCTATCCCAAGCGCGTTGCCGGACTTCCTGGAATACGATGCCGAAAAGTTGGTTGAAGTAGGCGATCACGCCACTGTGGCCGATCTAACCGTACCGGAAGGTGTGGAAGTTGTTACTGACGCACACCACTCAATCGCAACTGTCTTTGAACCAAGCGCTCTCGCTGCCGCCAACGAAGCGGCTGCCGGTGATGGTGAAGAACCTTCCGACGTGGAATCTGACACCGAAAGCAGCGCCGAAGAAGGCACCCAAGCCGCCGAAAACATGCCTGGCGGCAAAGGCCAGGACGAACCCAAGCCCGCTTCTGTCGAAGCCGCCAAAGAGTAGGCCGCCGTCCTTGTTTTGTTAATGGTATAGTGGGTCTATGCCTTGGTTCCACCCAAAGACCTTACTCGACAAAACTTACGAGATCGGAATAATCCTTAAGGGTCTTAATGGCTTATTGGAATTGACCGGGGGAACTCTAGTTTTGGCGCTAAGCGGCCACACCATTAGCCGCATAACTACTTGGCTGACGGCCGACGCCCTAGACAAGAACCCTCACAACTTTATTGCTGTCCACGTCGAACACGCCGGCCGCCACCTGGCCAGTGGCCAGACGACTTTCGCCGCGGCCTTCCTGCTGACGCACGGCCTGCTGAAAGTCGGCTTGGTTACGGCCCTGTTGCTGAACAAGCACTGGGCATACCCCTGGGCACTCGGTGTGCTGGGATTGTTTTTGGTCTACCAATTGTTTTTACTAATCACCAGCCCGGGTATTGGCATGGCTCTACTAACAGTTATAGACATAGTCATTCTGTGGCTGATCTGGCGCGAATGGCAACTGGTCAAAGCCAAAACCCAGCCCGCGGCCGAAGCCTAGCGTAAGCTTAGTTAGCGGTAACCTTCGGCTTGCTTACTGAATAGGTCGTAGTACAGCCCTTGACGCTTCATGAGCTGGGCGTGTGAACCCTCCTCAACCACTTTGCCGTGGTCAAAAACAATGATGCGATTAGCTCGTCGCACTGTACTGAAACGGTGACTGACAATTAGTGCGGTCTTGTCGCGGTATTCGCGGAAAATTGTATTGAAGATGTCATACTCGGCGCGGGCATCAATGGCTGAGGTGGGTTCGTCCAGAACGATCATGTTACTGCCGCGGTAAAAAGCACGCGCCAGCGCCACGCGTTGCCATTGACCGCCACTGGGCTCGATGCCTTTTTTGAAGCTGCTGTCCAGCACCGTGTCCCAGCCATGTTTGTAGTGTTTGACTTGTTCGTCGACATTGCCAAACTTGGCGGCGCGTTCCAGTTGCTGGCGATCCGGTCCGGCATCCGAGCGACCAATCTCGATGTTTTCGGCGATGGTCAGCGGATATTGGTTGAACTCCTGGAATAACGTCGCTAATTGGCGGTACCAACTCTCGATGGCAACGCTTTGCAGGTCAACCCCATCCACCAAAATCCGACCACTGTCCGGCTTGTAAAAGCGTAGCAGTAGCTTGATGAGCGTGCTTTTGCCGGCACCGTTTTCGCCGACTAGTGCCACATGCTCGCCAGCACCAATTGTCAGGTTGAAATTTTTAAAAACTGGCTCGGTTTGGCCAGGATATGCGAAGGTGACATTTTGAAATTCGACGAAGGGCGTTGCGGACCGATCGAGTTCAATGGCACCAGGTGCGTCGATCATCAGGGGCTGTTTGTCGAGCAATTGGAAGTAGCTGTCGGCAAAGAGCAGACTTTCTTGCATGCGTGACAGAGTGTTGAAGATGACGTTCAGGGCAGCGCCGATGCGTAGTACCGCGCCAGACAAGAAGAAGTAACGGTCCAGGTTGATCGTGTGACGTAATAATTGGCGTAAGACGACGACCGAGCCTACGGCCGCGCCAACGGCTTCGAGAATTTTAGTTGGCAAGAGTGATCGGCTGGCACCACGGTATTTGGATTCCTGCTCGTGATAGAATTCGGCGTTCATGCTATCAATTTTTTGCAGTACAAAGTCGGTTGCTTGCGTACTTTTGAGCTCG
>DASZPJ010000038.1:0-53567 GCA_035550295.1 Saccharimonadales bacterium (SeqCode) | reverse complement strand
TGACGTCTTCTTTGACGCCAGTGACATCGGTAAATTCGTGGGTTACGCCTTCGATCTTGAAGGACGTGACAGCGGCGCCGGCGATACTCGACAGCAAAACGCGTCGCAAGGAGTTACCCAGCGTCATGCCGTAACCGCTGTGCAACGGTTCGACGACGAAAGTGGCGCTAGTGGCGCTGTGGTCGTCTACCTTGACGAGGCCGGGGGTGTGAATGGTTTGTGACATGCTGCTTGCTCCTTTTTAGCGTGAGTAATACTCGACAATTAACTGCTCATTGATGTCTGGTTCGGCGTCGTCTCGACTTGGCACGCCAGTAACTGACAATTCAACTTTCTTACGATCAACTTTCAGCCACCCTGGCGTTTCGCTAGGGGCCGGGCTGGTGTCATCCAACTTCTTGAAGTATTCGGTGTTAAGGCTGTGAGCACGGGCCACCAAAGTGTCACCTGGCTTCAGGCGAATTGATGGAATATCAACACGGACACCGTTCAAAGTGAAGTGGCCATGGCTCATCAACTGGCGGGCGGCTCGGCGGCTTGGTGCAAAACCGGCGCGGTAAACAGCATTGTCAGCGCGCTGTTCCAGGAACTGCAATAGGACTTGGCCAGATTGCCCCTGGACACGGCTGGCTTCTTTCATAAGATTGCTGAACTGTCGTTCCAGTAAGCCGTACAAACGCTTAACTTTTTGCTTTTCGCGCAACTGCAATGAATATTGGCTGGCTTTGCCCATTCGACCACCGCGAGCGTTGGCAGCTTGGCCTGGCGGCGTAGAGCGCTTGACCAAGGCCTTGTGGGCTTTGGGGTGAAGAGCGTAGCCTTCGCGGCGGCTCATCTTTACAATCGACTGTCGGTCACGAGCCATGGCTTAGATCCTCCGCGCTTTCTTAGGTCGAACGCCACCGTGCGGGACACCGGTAACATCTTTGATACTCTCAACAGCGATGTCCATACCGGCCATAACGCGGACAGCAGCATCGCGACCCAAACCAATGCCTTTGATGAAGACATCGGCTTTACTAAAACCAAATTGCTGCTTGGCAGTCGTAGCGGCACGCTCAGCTGCCACCTGGGCGGCGTAAGCAGTACCCTTTTTTGAACCTCGGAAGCCACAAGCGCCAGCACTGCTGCTACTCAGGACGTTCCCCTTGGAATCAGTAAAAGTAATAATCGTGTTGTTGAAGGTTGCCAGTACGTGAACCTGGCCACTTGGCACACTGCGCTTGGCTTTCTTGCGCTTTGGTGCAGCTTTAGGCGCATCGGCAACAGCCGTTTCGGCCGGAGCTTCGGCGGTTGCTTCAATTTCAGTCTTGGTAATATCTTCTTCAGCCATAAAATTCCTAAGTCTTTGATGCCACCTTCTTGGCAGTTCCACCGACAGTCACCTTTTTGCCGCGGCGGGTTCGAGCATTGGTCTTGGTGCGCTGGCCGCGACTTGGCAAATTAGCCGAGTGGCGCATACCGCGGTAAGACTTAATGTCCTTCAGGCGCTTAATGTTGCCGCTAACGATACGCTGCAATTCACCTTCAACCACCAAATCGGCGTTGATAATATCCTGGATGCGAGCAATTTCGGCGTCGGTCAGGTTCTTGACACGAGTAGTGCGTTCGACGTTGGCTTGCTTTACGATGTCCTCGGCAGTTTTAGGGCCAATGCCGTAAACATAGGTCAATGCGACCCAAATTTGCTTTTCAGCTGGAATAGTAACGCCGGAAATACGAGCCACTAGCTAACCTTGCCTTTGCTTGTGCTTAGGTTTGAACTTATTGATAACGTAAAGTCGTCCTTTGCGGCGGACGATTTTATCATCTGGACTAATCTTTTTGACACTGGCACGCACTTTCATGCGGATCATTGCTCCTTTTGCTGCGAATGACTCACTGCTTATTTAGTTAGGGTTCTTAGCCCTTGCGGTACGTAATCCGACCCTTCGTAAGATCGTAAGGCGTCAACTCTACGGTAACGCTGTCTCCTGGCACGATGCGGATGAAATGTTTCCTCATCTTACCGGCGACGTGAGCTATAATTTGGTGCCCGTTCTCGAGTTCTACCCGAAATTGAGTCCCTGGAAGGGTCTCGATTATCGTTCCGGTGAGCTCGATTACTTCCTTATTGGCAGCCATAATTACAACTAGGGATCAATTGTATCAATTCCCACAAGAGTTGTAAAGAGTTTTTTACTCTTTAATACGAGATTCGGCCTTGTGGGTGAATCTACCCCTTATAATAGCACATTCTGCAAGCGGAAACTAATGCACGCCAATAGCGCTGAGCAGCCGAGAGAAGGGTTTCTTTGGCCGCTCCAACACAACAGGAGTTGGATCTGGACCTGTTTTCTCTAGCCAGCCCTTATCGAGATCGTACTCCAGATGGTGGCGAGCAGCTACCACAGCTCCAGACCAGCTTAAGCAATCCAAAAACTGATGATTACCCGTCAAATCGGCACACCCTGGGAAAGTCTCATCAAGCACTACCTGGAGTTCTTCTTCCAGTGACCTAATCATACTGATGGGGGCACGCTCTGAGTGCTCACCAATAATAATCTTGGAGGGTGACCACCAACTATTTGGAAGATCTCCATATGCCATAGTTGCTTATATATAATCTTAGAAAGAACTATTTTACAAGTTGATTACTTTTTTGAAGCTTTGTTACGACGGAAGACACGTTTGACTCGAGCCAGACGGCCGGTTTGGACATCGCTAAGCCCTGATTCTTCGGTCTCGTAGAAGAAATCTGGTTGCTCGTACTGGTCGTAGGTGACCATAAGGGCGCGGGACTCAACAGCACGCAAAGTTTGCAAAGCAACCGACACTAAGATCAATACACTGGTACCGCCAATCGTAATGTTGGTGTTGATGAAAATCTGGGCAATAATCGGCACGACAGCCAGGATGCCTAGGCTGATCGCACCGAATAGAGTCAGTCGGTTGATGATCCGGCTTAGGTACTTTTCGGTCTGTTCACCGCCACGAACCCCTTCAATAAATCCGCCTTGTTTGTGCAGGTTCTCGGCAATTTCTTTGGAGTTGAAAGTAATGCTGGTGTAGAAGAAGGTGAAGGTGAAGACCAGCAGGAAATAAACTACCGGGTAAATGTAAGCTTGCCAGCCCAGGCCACCCAGTGCGACCGGCGCAAAAGTCGTTTTAGATGGCTGCTGGAACCAATGGCTGAGGTTTAAACCAATATGCGCCCAATGCGGATTGTGGCTGCCGCTCAGCAGCGAGCCGGCAAAGCTTGGCACGCTCAGGAAAGCCACAGCAAAGATGATTGGCACCACGCCGGCCGTAATCAGCTTGACCGGCAAAATTGTCGTGATGCCTCCATAAGCGCGGTTGCCCTGTACCCGTTTAGCATAATTGACTGTCAAGTTACGCGAAGCCTCATTAAGCATCACCACCAGCCATGTAACGACCAGCACCGACACGGCAATAATTACTGCTAGGATCAGGCCCTTTTTGTCGATTGGCAAACTGTGGCCAAAGACTTTAAGGTGGTGGCCTTTTTGGACGACTGAACTCCAGATTTCGGCAATGTTGGACGGCAAACGGCTAACTATGCCCACGGTGATGATCAAAGATATACCGTTACCAACCGATTGTTCGGTGACTAATTCACCCAGCCACATCAGCAGCATTGAACCACCGGTTAAGGCGCCAACCATCAGCGCCCACTGTCCAAATGAAGCGTGCGCCGTAATATCACCAACGCCACCAACTTGCTGGGCGGCCTGTTTGATCAGGTAAATTGAACCAATAGATTGGATGATAGCCAGCGGGAAAGTCAGGAGGCGGGTGTACTGGTTGATCTTCTTTTGGCCAAACTCGCCTTCTTTGTGGAGCGCTTCCAACTGCGGGATTGCTTTGGTCAGCAGCTGCATGATGATGCTGGCGTTAATGTACGGGCCCATGCCGGCGATCATAATACTGAAGTTGGCCAGCGCACCACCGGACAGGACGTTGATAAAACTCAGGAGCTGCGGTGTGTTGCTGGAGTTAAATAAATTGGAAAGGACTTGGTGCAGCGTTTCGGGATTGCTCAGTGGCACCGGGATGTGCGCCAGAATCCGGAAGACCAGCAAGATGCCAAGGACTGCAAAAATACGCTTGCGCATATCTTGATGCCCGAAACTTTTCCAGATGATTTTCCAGTTCAATTTACTTTTCCCTCAAAATGATTCCCTACAGTATGCCACAAATTACAGCTACATACTAGGCGTTTGGCTGATATTCCAGTGAGTCGACAACACTTACTGCGCCACTGGCCAATCTTGCCGCCAACCCCAACGACTGAATCGCGCTAACCATGTCCAGACCCAAGTCACGCATTTGAGTTTCACCGAACTCTTCACCAAAGCGAGCCATAAACCTGGTTGGGAAATAGCTAACGGCGATAATCTCGGTCGGCCAGTTTTCTTTCAGGATGGATCTGGTTTTTGCGGCCAGCTCGGTCGGCAGCGGCGGGTAGACCGTCACAATACCTAGCTGGTTAAATCTCGACAGTGTTACTTCATGGATTTCCGGGTCAGGCATCTTCACCACCTTTGGCTGGTTGCGGTTCTGACTTCCTTTTGCTTAATTCCGCCTGTTTGCTGCCGATTAAATATGCATCGATAAATCCGGCCCACATAGGCCGGTCACGCTTGGGGTCCCGTTGCCATTCACGCCTGCTAGCCCGGTCGGCAATTTGGAAGTAGCTGTAGGCATTAAACCGGATCGCTCCCCTCAGCTTGCTGTGTAGTTCATCGCCAGAACGCAAGCGCTCGTTGTCGGTAAATTTGAGCGGGAAATCCAGCGCTTCAACTGACACAACGTCCAGCTTGTGCTGGTCACGCATCATCATCAAACCCATAAAAACAACATTAAGCGGACTGATGTCCGTTGGTGGCAGGTCTTGCTCCGCCTGGAACAAGCCCACCATATATTCACGAGTTTCAGTTGGCTGGCTACGTATAAATTCGCCCAGGGCGCCAGGAAAAACAACATTCAAGCCGACTGTGCTTAAGAAACGAAGCCCTTGCCCAACATTAAATTCACCAAGCCGATGAGGAATTTCCACCCCACCGATTGTGGTAGTGGCTTCGGGCATAGCTATTTTTTCTTAGCGGCTTGCTTTTCGCTGGTTTGCGGGCGCTGCAAACGAGCGGTTTTTTCGAAGCTACCACCAGCTGATTGGATGGCGGCTACTGCGCTCTCGCTAGCTTTTGGCAATTTGACGGTGACTTTTTTGGTCAGATCACCTTTGGCCAAAACTTTTACGGAAACATAAGGGTTGCTGATCAGTCCGGCTTTAGCCAAAACTTCAGCATCAACTGTCTTGCCTGCAAATTGTTCGAGCTGGCTAGTATAGATGTTTTCCGGGGCCACGCGGTGGCTACGGAAACCTGGCAGCTTTGGCAGTTTTTGCATCAGTGGGTTAGACCCACCGGCAAATCCCGGTTTTGCCTTAGAGCCGGTTCGGGCGCCCTGTCCCTTGGTACCGCGACCGGCAGTTTTACCCTGGCCGGCAGAGATGCCGCGTCCTACACGCTTGGCAGATCGGTTCTTTACAGTTTTGAGTTCGTGGAATTTCATGGTTTAGGCCTTCACTTTCTTAGCGGCCGGTTTTTTAGCAGCAGGCTTAGCGGCTTCTACTTTAGCAGGTGCAGCCTTCTTAGTAGCCGGCTTGCTCTTGCTGGTAATCCAGTCTTTGGCCGGAACAACTGATTGCAAAGCATCGATAGTAGCATAAGCCACGTTGGTCTTGTTAGAAGAGCCGAGTGACTTGCTGAGGACGTTCTTGACGCCAGCGACTTCCAGGATGGTACGAACGGCACCGCCAGCAATCAAACCGGTACCAGCGCTGGCTGGCTTCAGAAGGATGTGGGCACCACTGACTTTGGCTTCAACTTCGTGGGCCAAAGTACCCTTATATAAAGTTACACTAACAAAATTCTTCTTGGCGACTTCGACAGCTTTGGTCACGGCTGCAGTGACGTCGGCGCCTTTAGCGGTGCCAATACCGACTTTGCCTTTGCGGTCGCCAACGACGACTAGGGCGCGGAAGCGGAAACGGCGGCCGCCTTTAACGACGCGGGCCACGCGGTCGATGTGCAGTGTGCGTTCGTCGAACTGCTTTTCTTCTGGCTGAAAATCCGGACGACGTGGGCGACGGTCTTGCGACTGCCGTGGACCACCACCGCCTTGGCCATGAGTTAGTGCTGCGTTAATTGATGGGGCTGCTGGTGTGGTTGCTTCAGCCATGATTAAAACTCCAATCCTTCTGCGCGGGCAGCGTTCGCCAAAGCGGCAACGCGACCGTGATACAATTTGCCACCGCGATCAAACACGACAGCCTTGATTTTCTTAGCTTTAGCCTGTTTGGCTATTTCGGTACCTATAGCGACAGCTTTTTCGGTCATTGTGCCCTTGGCAGACTTATTACCAACGGTTGAAGCTTGGGCCAAAGTCTTACCGGCTACGTCGTCAATTAGTTGGGCACTAACATGCAAGTTGCTGACAAAAACTGCCAAACGTGGACGGTCAGCAGTACCTTTAACGACAGCACGGATGCGAGCTCGGCGGTGCAATTTCTGATGTTGCTTGTGAATTAGTTGCTTACTCATGGTTATTTGTCCTTACCGCTCTTACCCGACTTGCGCAGGATGCGCTCGCCTTCGTACTTAATGCCTTTGCCCTTGTATGGTTCTGGCTTTTTCAGGGCCCGGATTTCAGCAGCAACTTGGCCAACCTGCTGTTTGCTGATGCCGCTGATGGTGATGTTGTTCTGGTCTACTGTGGCCGTAACACCCTGAGGTAGTTTGTAAACGACTTCGTGTGAAAAACCAAGGTTCATTTTGAGGTCCTGGCCAGCTAGCGCTACGCGAAAACCAACACCGTTGACTTCCAATTTCTTGCTAAAGCCGGTACTGACGCCAGTTACCATGTTGTTAACGAGCGCGCGCATCAAGCCGTGCTTGGCGCGGTGTTCGGCTTCGTCATCAATACGGGTTACTAAAATTTGGTCGCCATCTTGCTTGACGGTGATGCCTGGCATGGTGAACTGCTCCAGCGTACCTTTACTACCAGTTACGGTAATTTTGGCATCGTCGACAGTGATTGTCACACCGCTTGGCAAAGCAATTGGCTGTTTTCCTACTCGACTCATTAATTAGCCTTTCCTTCTTCTCCGCGCTTCCACGGAAAAACTTCAATTTTATCGTCATAAACACTCACGGCGAACTTACCGGGCGCTACCACTTCTTGCCCATCAACTTCTAGGCCGCCCCTATCGTTAATGCTGGCATCGCCGCTTTGAATTAGAGCTCCCAAAGTAGAGGCTTCTGAACGATCAATGGATATATCGTCAGCCAGGTCTGCGTAGCCTCGCGGTTCCCATGCTACTTCGTTACCACCAATTGCGATAATTTCTTTCATTGCCTAATACACCTTACAGATTAATTCGCCGCCGATTTTTTGGGCTTTGGCTTCGTCACCGGTCATGACACCTTTGCTGGTAGAAATGATTACCAGGCCACGGCCACGCTTAACGGTTGGGATCTCGCGGCTGTTGACGTAGTAGCGCCGGCCCGGTTTGCTCAAGCGGACGATTTCGGTAATGCGGGCGTTGCTGTCTTCGCCATTGATCTTGACAGTCAGAGTTTTGCCGATTGGCGCGTCACTAACACTTACGCCGTCCACAAAGTTGCTGTCGGCCAGCAAACGGGCAACGGATTCTTTGATCTTGCTGTGCGGCAGGCTGACTTCACTCTTGCGTACGGCAATCGCGTTGCGAATACGGGTAAGCATGTCTGAAATCGGATCGGTGGTTGTTGTACTCATATATCTCCTACCAACTACTCTTCGTTACGCCTGGAATTTCGCCTTTGCTGGCGTGTTCACGGAATGTTATACGGCTGAGGCCGAACTGGCGCATGTAGCCACGTGGCCGGCCGGTTTCGACGTCGCGGTTCTTCCAGCGGGTTGGACTAGAGTTGCGTGGTAATTTAGCCAAGCCTTCTTGGTCGCCAAGTTCTTTCAGCGCCTTGCGCTTGGCAGCATACTGCTGGATCATTTTCTTCCGCTTTTCGTCGCGGGCTACGATTGATTTCTTAGCCATATGTTACTTGGCTCCTTTCTGGAATGGCATGCCGAACTTTTCTAGTAAAGCCCGGGCGTGAGCCGGTTCCTTAGCACTAATTACGAATACTACCTGCAAGCCATGGGCCACAGTTGTTTCTTCAAAAGTTAGTTCTGGAAAACTGGACTGGTCGGTGAATCCCAGGCTGTAGTTGCCCTGGCGGTCAAATGCTTTGGCGCTGACGCCGTGGAAGTCGCGCAAACGCGGCAACACGACGGTAATGACGCGGTCCATGAATTCGTACATCTTGTCGCCACGCAAAGTGACCTTCAGGCCAATCTTGTTGCCTTCACGCAGCTTGAAGCTAGCGATGGAGTTTTTGGCAGTAGTTTGCAGTGGCTGCTGGCCGGTAATTTTACGTAAGGTGTTGGTAGCCACTTCCATCAGGCGCTTGTCGTCTTTGGCCTTGCCGAGGCCGGAGTTAACAACAATCTTTTCCAGATGAGGGACTTCATGGATGTTCTTGAGTCCCAATTCTTTCTGAAGTTCAGCCCTTATAGTGCTGTCGTAGGCGGCGCGGAGACGAGCTTGGTCGGCACTTTGTTTTTTAGCAGTTGCGGTAGCCATTACTTCATCTCCTTTCCTGTTGACTTATAAATGCGTACCTTTTCGCCTTTGGCGTTAAACTTGTAGCCGACGCGGGTAGCTTTCTTGCTGGTTGGTTCAACGGCCGAAACTTTACTAACCCAAATTGGCTTAGTAACTTCTACGATTGAGCCTTGTGGGTAAGCCTGGTTTGGTTTGATGTGCTTTTTAACGATATTGATGCCGTCCACGGTAACTTTGTTTTCTTTAGGATGGACAGCGCTGATTTTGCCGGTTTTGCCCTTGAACTTGCCAGAGCGCACGACAACCAAGTCACCCTTTTTCAGGCGTATCTTGTAAATTTTCTTGTCGGTAGCGCTGCTCATTATAGGACCTCCGGAGCTAAGCTGATGATCTTGGCGTAGCCTTGGTCACGCAATTCGCGTGGTACTGGGCCAAAAATACGCGTGCCTTTTGGCAATTTGTCGTCACCAATGATGACGGCGGCGTTGTCGTCGAATTTGATGGTCGATCCGTCTTTGCGGCGGATTTGGTTGCGGGTACGAACAACAACGGCGCGCACGACTGACTTCTTCTTGACCTGGCCATTTGGCGCTGCTTGCTTGACGGTAGCGACGATCGTGTCGCCAACGTTAGCGTAGCGCTTACGCGAGCCGCCCAACACACGGATGCATAAGATTTCCTTGGCACCAGAGTTGTCGCATACGACTAAGCGTGTTTCTTGCTGGATCATTTCGCCTCTTCCTCCGTGCCTTCATCTTTCGTGGCCTTGGCTGGTTTCTTGCCAGTGTCTTCAGACTTGCTAACGCTCAAAGTGTCTTCGCGCAAAGCTGGCTTTTCAAGGATCTTATCGAGCGTAAAGCGCTTGCGGGCACTGATTGGACGGCATTCAATGATGGCAACTTTGTCACCTGGTTGGGCTTCGTTGTTTTCGTCGTGTGCCATGAACTTCTTAGTCACGGTGTACTGTTTGCGGTACAACGGGTGCGTTTTGCGTTCCTGGACGGTAATGACAATCGTCTTGTCAGTCTTGTTAGAGGTCACAATGCCTACAATTGTTCGAGCCATTATTTTGCCTCCTTAACTAATGCTTCGCCGAGAACGGTCAAGACGCGGGCCAAGTCTTTGCGCTTGCCACGAATGGCGCGCACATTATGGACTTCACCCAGGTGCAAGCGACGCTTCATTTCGGCGATTTCTTCGCGCAACTTGGTGCTTTCGGTAGTCAACTCAGCCGTAGAGAGTTTGCGGATTTCAACAACTTTCATGTTATGCATCCTCCCTTGTCAAAAACTTTGTCTTGACTGGCAGCTTGTTGGCAGCCAGGCGCATGGCTTCGCGGGCAACTTCTTCGGAAACGCCCTGCATTTCGAACATGATGGTGCCAGGGCGAACTTTAGCTACGAAAAATTCCGGTGAACCTTTACCGCTGCCCATCTTCACATCCTGTGGTTTGCGGGTGACTGGAGTGTGCGGGAAAATGCGGATCCAGATTTTACCACCACGCTTGATGTAGCGGGTCATTGCCTGACGAGCGGCTTCAATTTGACGGCTGGTGATCCGGTCTTGGCCTTGGGCCTGCAGCGCATAGTCGCCAAAAGCGATGTAGTTGCCAGCTGTGGCCACGCCGCGGATCTTGCCTTTCCGCACCTTGCGGTGCTTTTGTCGTTTAGGAAGCAGCATTATTGGACCTCGCCTTTGTAAATCCAAACCTTGATGCCGATGATACCGGCAACGGTTTGGGCGTTAACTTGTGCGTAATCAACATCAGCGCGCAGCGTGTGCAGCGGTACAGAACCGGCAACCTCTTTTTCGCGGCGGCTCATTTCAGCACCGTTCAAACGGCCGGAAACTTCGATACGAACACCTTGGGCGCCAGCACGCATAACAGCGGCAGAGCTGGATTTGATAGCACGGCGGAAGCTCATGCGGCGTTCCAGTTGGTGGGCGATGTTTTCGGCAACCAACTTGGCGTAAAGGTCTGGCTTCTTGATTTCTTCGATGTTGACACGAACTGGAGTCTTGTAGATCTTTTCGATGGCATCTTTCAGTTCGGCTGCGCCAGTACCGCCACGGCCAATCACAACACCTGCTTTAGCGGTAGTAATGGTGACAGTCACCAGGTTCGGTGTGCGGGCAATCTCAACTTTGTTGATAGCAGCGCGGCTACCCAACTTGTTCTTGATCAAGCGGCGGACTTCCAAATCATCCTTTAGGAAGTTGGCGTAGTCTTTCTTGGTGGCAAACCACTTGCTAGTCCAGTTTTTGTTGACCTGCAGACGCATGCTAATTGGATTTACTTTTTGTCCCATTACTTTTTCTCCTCGCGCGGCTTCGCCACGACCTTCTCCACTTTCTTAGCAGCTGGCTTCTTGGCAGCAGGTTTCTTGGCGGTGGCTGGTTTAGCGGTAGCGGCCGGAGCTTTGGCTTCGACAGGCTTAGCAGCTTCGGTAGCCGGCTTCTTGAGTTCGCGCTTTTCGCCGTCAACAACAACTCGGATGTGGCTGGATTTCTTCTGATACGGCAAGGCGCGGCCGCGGGCAGCTGGCTTGAAGCGCTTGATACGTGGACCGGCAGTAACGCTGATTTCAGTAATGACTAAAGTAGCTGGCTTGTAGCCGTGGTTGTGGTCGGCATTGGCCTTGGCGCTGGCAATAACTTTGCTAACGGCTACGGCACTGCGGCGAGGGGTGTGCTCCAGGATAGTTAAAGCTTCGGCTACAGTCCGGCCGCGCACTAGGGCAGCTACCACACTGACTTTGCGTGGAGCGATTTTGACGCTTTTAGCGAGGGCTTGAACAGGCATTACTTCTTACCTCCGTGGCTGCGGAATTTGCGGGTTGGGGCAAATTCACCAAGCTTGTGGCCAACCATGTTTTCGGTGATGAATACCGGCACATGGACGCGGCCGTTGTGCACAGCCAAAGTTTTACCGACAAATTCCGGCGAAATGGTTGAGGCGCGAGCCCAAGTCTTGATGATAGTGCGGTCGTCATCACCCAAGTTACTTACCTTCTTGGCAAGTTTGAAATCGATGAACGGACCTTTCTTTAGTGAACGGCTCATACTGTTGCTCCTTGTGGAATTTTTTGAGTATCGGTTACAAGTACAGTCTCTAAGGCTGCAACGCGACCAAATCCATGTCTAAAATCTGTTTCTTCAGCCGGAGACATAGGAGGCTCTGCTGCGTCAATACAAGCCTGCTCCACCGTACTCAAACTTTTGAAACCAAATCGATACTCCTGCGATAGTACACTTGCGACAAAATAGCCTAAAGCTTCGCCAGGCCTATCTATAACCTCGCGTGCATTATTCAAAAGCACATTCCACTCTGGAGTAAGTGTCCACTGGCCGCCTTTTAGGTCGAATACTGTTGGAAATTTAGCGTTAGCTCTCATACTTATTTCCTCTTCGCCGCGTGACGGCTTCTTACGATAAATTGGCTGGTGTTCTTGCGGCGACGCGTCTTGTAACCAAGAGTCTTCTGGCCCCACGGCGTCTTTGGTGCGGCACCGTGGTTCTTGCCACCACCGACACCGTGACGACCACCGTCACCACCACCGTGCGGGTGATCAGCGGCGTTCATAACAACACCACGAACAGTTGGGCGAATACCTTTGTGACGACTGCGGCCGGCTTTACCGATCTTGACGTTCTGGTGCTGCTCGTTGCCGATGACACCAAGGCTGGCAGTGCAATTTTCATTGATCAAGCGGACTTCACCGCTAGGCAAACGCACTTGGGCGTAACCGTTGTCGCGACCCATCAGTTGGGCGCTGGCGCCGGCCGAACGGACCATTTGCGCACCGCCGCCAACTTTCAGTTCGATGGCGTGGATGGTGCTACCAATTGGAATGTTCTTGAGTGGTAAGCGGTTGCCGGTTTCGATAGGCGCTTCTTCGTCAGCAACAATAGTTTGGCCGACTTTCATGCCTTGGGCAGCCAGCAAGTAGTGGTAAGTGCCGTTGGCTTCTTTGACGCGGGCAATGCGGGCGCTGCGGTTCGGGTCATACTCAATGTGCTCAATAGTCACAGTCGTACCGGCGGCCAACTTGAAGTTGATGATGCGGTAGTGTTTGCGAGCACCGCCACCTTTGTGACGAGTCGTGATGCGACCTTGGTTGTTGCGACCATTGCCGCGACGTTTTGATACGGTCAGTGACTTCAGCGGTTTCTTAGTGGTGATGCCATCAAAGTCCTGGCTGGTCATGCCGCGGCGGCCAGGTGTCGTCGGGTTGTATTGTTTGATAGCCATTATTTAGACCCCTTGTCTTTGTTGCGTCCAAAGTGGAAACTCGGACGGAAACCACGACGGGCTTTTGGAGCTTCTTCTACGGCCGGGGCAGCTGCTTTTGGAGCGGCTTTCTTGGCTGGAACTTTAGCTTCAGCTTTGTCGGTAGTCTTCGGAGCTTTCTTGGCTTCTTTGGCTGTCTGCTTGGCAGCGGCTTTGTCGAAGTTTTCCTGGGCTTTAGACTCTTGGCTGATTTCTTCTTCGATGGCGGCGAAGAATGGCAGGCTGTGGCCTTTTTGCAGAGTGACATATGCTTTCTTGATGTCGGCCCGTTTGCCTTCAGAGTTTAGGTAGCGCTTGCCGCTAAGAGCCATGGTGCGCTTGCTCTTGCCAGCGATGTTGGCGACGTTAACAGTCGCAACTTTAACTTCAAATTGAGCTTCGATGGCGCGGGCAATGGTGTGCTTGTTGGCGTCTTTTGGCGCGTCAACGACGTAGACGCGGCTTTCACTAAGACCGTAAGTCTTTTCGCTCAGGCGAGGACGCAAAACAATGTCTTTACTCATTATTTAGCCTCCTTGGTTGAGCTAGCTGCGGCTTTGCTACTGAGCCAATCAGTTGTGGCTGCCAGGGCGGCTTTGCTGAAGATGATACAGTCAGCATTCAACGCGTCATAAACATTCACATATTTGGCGCTGACAACCTGGACGTTCTGTAAATTCTGGGCAGCGCGGGTCAGCTCTGGCGTCTTATTATCAACGACAATCAGCACATTGCGCTCGGCGCCGATTTTCTTCAACAGTTTAGTCAGGTCAGCCGTCTTGCCTGTGCTGGCAACGTCTTCGATCACAGTGACTTTGTTGTCCGTAGAAGCCAGCGTCAACGCTTGGCGAATAGCTTGTCGCTTGGCTTTGACGTTCAATGATTTGCTGTAGTTCTCCTGGCCAGTAGGACCGAAAGTAATACCACCGCCGCGCCAAATTGGCACGCGGCTACTGCCGAAACGAGCGCGACCAGTTCCCTTTTGGCGCCATGGCTTCTTGCCACCACCGCGGACCAAGCCGCGGGTTTTGGTGACGGCGTGGTTTTCGCGGCCATTAGCCAAGTAGGCAGTGTAAGCAGATTTCAGCAGTTCGTGGTTTTTGACTTCAACTTCAAAGACAGCCTTATCCAGTTTTGCTGGAGTTGTGGCTTTGGCGCCAGCTTTTGTATAAGTAGCGACAGCCATTATTGTTGACCTCCGGCCTTAACGGCCTTTTGTGCACCTTTCAGGATGATCACACCTTTGCGCGGACCAGGCACACTGCCGGTAACACCAATGACTTTGGATTCGGTATCGATCAAAGCAACCTTAAGACCCTTAACGGTGATTTGCTCGTGACCCAATTGGCCAGCCATACGTGTACCTTTGAAAATATGCTGCGGATACATCGATCCGATGGAACCCGGGCGGCGATAGCTGCGGCCACCGTGGGTTTTGCGTCCGCGGTGGAAGTTGTGGCGGCGGATGGTGCCGGCCCAACCTTTACCTTTAGTCAGGCCAGTTGCCTGGACTTCGTCGCCAACACTAAAAACGTCGGCGCTGATTTTGCTGCCGACATTTAGTTCTTCTGGGATTTCATTAATACGGAATTCACGGATAATTTTTGGCATCACCTTGGCGTTCTTCACGTGGCCGGCGAGGCTTTTACCTAGCTTTGATTCTTTAACGGATTCAGTACCCACCTGAACAGCGGTATAGCCGTCTTTTTCGTCGGTCTTGTGAGCCAGCACAGTGTGTTCATCAAAAGAAAGCAAAGTCACAGCGGTAACCACACCGTCATCTGCGATGGTGGATGTCATTCCGACTTTTCGGGTAATAAGTGCTTTCATTTGTCCTTCACTTGTCATCCCAAACTTGATTTGGGACCCAGTTATCTTTAGCGCCGAAGGCGCACCTTAATTGCATCTGGAGTAGACATAAAAAGGCTTGGTGGCGAGTGGTTTCTACCTCTGTTTTTGGGTAGACCTTCAGGCAACACCAAGTACAATTTCTGTCGAGATACCATAACAGAGTACCACGTAACCGTTACCCCAGTCAACCCGTTGCAAATTCTACAAAAATTGTGTCACGCGTTGTAGCTCTGCAGTTGACATCGAGCCCCCGCCAATGAGCTGGGCTGCTGCCAATGCATAAGCCGTCGGTAAAACTGTTAGTGACGAGCTACGGACCAAGTCAGCATGGACGCTTCCTGTGAGGTCATATGGCTTAGACGGATAATCCAAATTGCCGGCAGCCATTTTACCGTACATTTCGTCCACAAGACCATAAAATGACCCCGAAGTGTGAGCCGCAATGACGCGTCCAGAATTTTGATAGGCTTCTATTTCGTCTAAAACTTCGGGACTAACTTCTACGCCTTCGATGGTTGCGCTTTCATCATAGCGCCCAGCCATAGCAAAGGAAGCGTGTGTTAATTCATGAGTAACAACAACTTCTTTGTCCATTTCTGAAAAATTACGAGAAGGACTTGCGCACATAACACCAGCATGTGAGACAGGATGTTGCATAAAAAACGCGCCAAGCATAGCCGCTTCGCCACGAAGCCTGAGGTAGTGATAGTTCGAGAAAGTCGGCACGAAGTACAGAGTATCTTTTGAGGCCTCCGCTAACATGAACCCTAGAGCCAAGCGGCTAGCTGCATGAGCAAATATAGACCGCTCAAGTAAAGGTCCAAGCGAATCCGTTAGGCCGGCAGCTTCTAAAGCAGCATTACCTGCCCGTTTCCATTCGGCAGTTTCTTGAGCCAACTTCTCTTTTGTATTTAGGCCAAGGCTTCTACGGACTTGCTGCAACATGTGCGTACTGGCTTTACTACATCTTGATTTCGACGTCGCAGCCAGCTGGCAAAGACAGGTTCATCAGTGAATCAATTGTCTTTGGGGTTGGCTCGAATACGTCAATAAGACGTTTGTGGACTCGCATTTCGAATTGTTCGCGACCTTTTTTATAGACGTGCGGACTCTTGACGACTGTAAAAGTGCTGCGGCGAGTCGGCAGCGGGATTGGACCGGCCAGGCTGGCGCCGGTGCGCAGCGCGGTGTCGATGATCTGCTTGGCGGCTTGATCGATTACTTTGTGGTCGTAGGCCTTCAGGCGAATCCGAATTCGCTGCTTGCCATCTGGAGCTTTGGCGTCTGCCATTGTATTACTTCCTTATGTTGGATTAGCTGGTGTCGTAACCTCTCCCGGAGTCTGAGGTACCGGACGAGTTCTCGACACAATTTTGTAGTGACGCTTATTATAACAGATCGGGCGTCAGGTTCAAGAGGTTACAGTGAGTGACCCAAAGCTTGGCGGACGATCTCTAAGCCTCGGCCTATCAGGCTCTCCGCGACGGCGTCGTCGATCAAATCATCCGGCACCCTGTTTTCGAACCTAAGCTCAGAATTAGGAATTCGCAAATCCAACGAGTACGGTTTGCTTAGTTCAATCCGCGGATCAAGCCCTTCGTCATACTCAACAAGCCGAACTACGCCAACCATTGGCGGACGCTCAACCATAAAGTGGCGGCTCATACCATTAGGGCCAACCTCACCCAAGGCTATTTTTCCATGATGCACCATTTTCTTAGTCGGTCAGCTCTTGGGCTTCTGGCACGGGTCGCGGAAACACATCTTCCTCATCACCGGCATCTAGAAGATCAGTCGGGGCACCATCCAAAATATTAGCTTCGTTAACTGTGCTTTCACCGACTTCCACCTCAGCATTCGGTCCGTCGAAGGATATCCGGACCGCCAGCGGCCGATCATGCTGCCGCAAACTTTCAATCACCGCCTTGATTCTTAGGCCACGTTCTTGCGGCGACAAGCTGTCCAAAGAAAAGCTGGCCTTTTTGGGACGTGACTCAGTCGGGCTGGGCGGGCTAATCTCTGTCATAGACCCTAACTATAACACATTATTCGAGTTCAGGCTAGTCGTGGGCACCGTGCAAAAATGTGGGGTCTGGCTGGCCGGGCTCTTGGGCAGCACGCGAGAAGTGACCAAGTGACGATGTACCATCTACTGTACCGAAACGTGGCTCACGGTACATGTGAACGCCACCATACAAGACCGACGGGTGCGTACCTTCCCAGCCGCTTACAGCTGGTGATCCGACACCGGCTGCAGTTTGTTGGCGACGTAAACGATCGGCTTCGCTTTGTGAATTTTCTTTTTCCATTTTCTAACCTTTCCTTGTTATTTAAATCAAAAACAAATAAAAGAGCCCTGGTTGCCCAGGGCTCTTATGTTATTAAGAAGCCCTGGCTTACTTAATAATTTTGGTCACCACGCCGGCACCAACGGTACGGCCACCTTCACGGATGGCAAAACGTAGACCTTGCTCCATGGCAATTGGGGCGAGTAGTTTGACTTTGAAAGTCACGGTGTCGCCTGGCATAACCATTTCTTTGTCGGCTGGAAGTTCAACTTCACCAGTTACGTCCGTAGTACGGAAGTAGAACTGTGGCTTGTAGCCCTTGAAGAAAGGAGTGTGACGACCGCCTTCTTCTTTGTTAAGGATGTAGACTTCACTGTCAAATTCGGTGTGAGGAGTGATGGTACCTGGCTTGGCAAGCACCTGGCCGCGCTCGATGTCGTCGCGCTCAATACCGCGCAGCAGGACACCGGCGTTGTCGCCAGCTTGACCTTGGTCGAGGGATTTCTTGAAGGCTTCGATGCCGGTTACAACAGACTTAGCAGTGTCTTTGATGCCGACGATTTCGACTTCGTCGTTGACTTTAACAACACCTGTTTCGATACGACCGGTAGCAACCGTGCCGCGACCCTTGATGGAGAAAACGTCTTCGATAGGCATCAGGAATGGCTTGTCGAGTTCGCGCTTTGGTTCTGGAATGAAGTCATCAAGAGCTTTAACCAATTCCATGATAGCGTCCTCGCTAGCAGCATCTCCTTCGAGGGCTTTGGTAGCCGAACCGCGGATGATAGGAGCGTCTTTGTCGTAACCGTTCTTTTCGAGCAGTTCGCGGATTTCTTCTTCGACGAGGTCGACGAGGTCTGGGTCGGCGAGGTCCATCTTGTTAAGGAAGACCACGATTTTAGGCACGCCAACCTGGCGAGCCAAGAGCACGTGTTCGCGAGTCTGTGGCAACGGACCGTCGTTGGCACCAACCACCAAGATTGCGCCATCAATTTGGGCAGCACCCGTAATCATGTTTTTGACGTAGTCGGCGTGGCCAGGCATGTCGACGTGAGCGTAGTGGCGCTTTTCGCTTTCATACTCCTGGTGAGAAGTCGCGATGGTTATGCCGCGGGCTTTTTCTTCTGGAGCGTTGTCGATGTCTTCGTAGTTCTTAGGTACGTTGACGGTGCTTGGAAGCTTTTTAGCCAAAACGTGGGTAATAGCTGCTGTTAGGGTAGTTTTACCGTGGTCGACGTGGCCCATGGTACCAACGTTAACGTGTGGCTTAGTTCGGTCAAATGTATCTGCCATAGAGGTGTTATCTCCTTAATTATGATCTTATTGTTTGCATAGGTATAACAAGACCCACGCAACTTACCGGATTAGTATAGAGAACTGGCCGAAGTTTGTAAAGCGTATTTGTCGCCTAAGCGGCTCTCTGAGCCGGAATTGAAGCTGAGTGACTGTCAAAAGTAGTTTCTACACTGTGGCTCAAAGCGGCTATCCCACCAAAAACTACAGAGTTATCAAGATATTCCAGTTCTTCAGGGCTGACATCAGCGCGACTGAACTTTTCCAGCGCCCGATAGCCGGCGACATCACCGGCCAGTAAGTGCGGGTGGTCTTTCGCCAGTTCACTATCCAATAAGCCGCCGATTATGAATCCGGCATCGGCATCCTGACTAATCAGCTCCAGCAAGCGCTCGCGGACACTATACTCAGAGAAGTCAGCCTGCAAAGCTTCGCTTATAACGGTCACAGTCGATCCTTTCGCTTGGTTTTTGTGTAAGGAGATTAACTTCTTGCACTTTTAGGTATAGTCCTACATAAGCGCGTTGTCAAGAGGTCTACAGCCAAAACTGTCATCCTGAGCCCGTCGAAGGATCTCGTACACCTAAGCTTTGGCCACGAAATTCCTCGACATTGCTCGGAGTGACAGGCACTAAGCCTGTAGAAAGATCCCGTCGACCAGGATTCAGGCCCTCAATCAACTGCTCTTTCTTGCTCCTACGCCAACCTTTGAGCTGCTTCTCGCGAACGATAGCCGCTTCTACACTTCTCACTTCCTCAAAATAAAGTAAGTCTGTGCAATTGTAGGTGGCCGTGAAGCCTTTGATTGAATTAGCCTTGTGCTCTAGAACTCGTCGTTCCAGATCGTTGGTGACACCAATATACAGAACCGTTCGACGAGAATTGGTCATAATGTACATAAAATAACAGTTCACAAACTCAATTATGATGGATAGACATTAACTATTCATTAAACTTGCACTTTAAGGGCGTGCGGGGTCCTTCGACTTCGCTCAGGATGACAGTGTGAAGGTCTACTACTTGGCGTTTTTGGCGATGATGGCTTCGGCGACGTTGTTTGGCACGTCGGCGTAGTGATCGAGCTCCATGCTGGAGCTGGCGCGGCCTTGGGTCATGCTGCGCAAGTTGGTGGTGTAGCCAAACATCTCACCCAGTGGCACGAAGGCAGTGATTTCTTTGACGCCGCTACTTAAGTCTTCCATAGATTCGATGCGACCACGCTTGCTGTTAAGGTCGCCGATAGTGTCACCCATGAATTCTTCTGGGGTAACGACAACGACTTTCATGACCGGCTCCATAATGGTTGGACTGGCTTTTTTGAAGCCTTCCTGGAAGCCCATCGAACCAGCAATCTTGAAGGCCACTTCGGAGGAGTCAACTTCGTGGTAACTGCCGTCGTAAAGCTCGGCTTTGATGTCGACAACCGGGTAACCGGCAACCACGCCGTTAGCCATGGCTTCTTCAATACCTTTGCGGACAGCTGGGATGTATTCGCTTGGAACAACGCCACCCTTGATGGAGTTGATGAATTCAAATCCGGCACCTTTTTCGTTCTGGCTAAGGCGCAGCCAAACGTCACCATATTGACCGCTACCACCAGTCTGGCGAACGAATTTGCCTTGGGCTTCGACGCCATCTTTGCGGATTGTTTCGCGGTAAGCAACCTGTGGCTGGCCAATGTTAGCTTCGACGTTAAATTCGCGCTTCATGCGGTCGACAAGGATCTCCAGGTGCAACTCACCCATCCCGGAAATAATGGTCTGGCCAGTCTCGTCGTCGACCCGGACGCGGAAGGTCGGGTCTTCTTCTGCTAGGCGCTGCAACGCCAAGCTCATCTTTTCTTGGTCGGCCTTGGTTTTTGGCTCGATGGCGATCGAGACTGGTGGCTCTGGGAAAGTAATTGATTCCAAGACGATTGGGTTGTTGGGGTCGCAAAGGGTGTTGCCAGTGGTGGTCGCCTTCAGACCAACGATGGCGGCAATGTCGCCGGCACCGACTTCGGTGACTTCGGCGCGCTTGTCGGCCTGCAAACGGACAATACGGCCAACACGCTCTTTCTCGCCAGTCGAGCTGTTGAGAATGTAGCTGCCAGCAGTGATTTTGCCGGAGTAGACGCGGAAGTAAGCTAACTTGCCAACAAAGGGATCGGTTGTGATCTTGAATGCCAAGCTGGCAAACGGTTCGGCTTCGGTAGGCTTGCGCTCAATCTCATCACCAGTTTTAGGGTGTGTTCCCCAAACTGAACCTTTGTCTAGCGGGCTCGGCAAATAGTCGTTGACCATATCAAGAACTTTTTCGACGATCACGCCACGGCCATCGCCACCGGTGACAGCAAAGAATTTGCCGGTCAATACGGCGGTACGGATAGCTTGTTTGATTTCTTCTGTGGACAGGCCTTCTTCGCCGACTTCAAAGAATTTTTCGAGCATTTTTTCGTCTTCGGCGACGGCGTTTTCGATCAGCAGGCTGCGATATTTCTTGACCTGGTCCATCATGTCGGCTGGGATTTCGCCTTCGACTAATTCGTGGTCGGTGAATTCTTTGTAAGTGTAGGCCTTCATTTCGACTAGGTCGACGACGCCGTTAATCGACTGCTCAAAGCCGATTGGCAGGTGAACCGGGAAAGCACGCTTAGACAAACGAGCGTGGATCGTGTCCAAAGATTTGTAGAAGTCGCCGCCGGTTTGGTTGATCTTGTTGATAAAGCAAATTCGTGGCACGCCGTATTTGTCGGCCTGGCGCCAAACGGTTTCGGACTGGGACTCGACGCCCATTTTGCCGTCGAAGACGACGCAAGCGCCGTCCAGCACGCGCAGCGAGCGCTCCACTTCAACCGTAAAGTCGATGTGGCCGGGGGTGTCGATGATGTTGATCTGGTGGTTCTTCCAAAAACAAGTAACTGACGCAGCGACGATGGTGATGCCGCGTTCGCGTTCCTGTGCCATCCAGTCCGTCGTGGTTTCGCCTTCGTGTACGGCGCCGATTTTGTGCTTCAGGCCGGTGCGGTACAAAATGCCTTCGGTGGTCGTCGTCTTACCCGCGTCAATGTGGGCGATAATACCCAGGTTGCGGATGTCTTTCATTTCAGTTTTCTTGTCTGCCATCTAGAGTGTCCTTATCCATTATTTACAATAAAAAAGAGCGAAAATCGCTCATTAGCTTGATTACATTATATCGGTTATGGCGTTGGTTTGCAACAGATGTGACTAATCCAGAATCAGAGCGTCGCCGGGGATTTTGCGCTTTTTCTGCAAGTATTCGTAGGCGTAGAACAAAGCAGTGCTGAATTCCGGCGAAAAAACGTCGTCCAGCGCCGTGATGTTGGACTTGAAGTCAGCCCTAAATTCACTCTTCCAGGCGGCGCCCTTGAAGGCTTTATCGAACTCGCCTTTCTCAAAATCTCGCAGCATCGTCAGAAAAAAGAACTGTGGCTTGCCGCCGCGGCTGAGTTCGCGCGTGAATGCCAGCGGTACGACCTGGCAGCGGCCTTCGCGTTCCAGTCGTAGCGGATCCATGCCGGTCTCTTCGTGGAATTCCCTTTTAATTTCGCTGGTGGCGTATTCGACCAAGTCATGAACGGGCTGCTTGGGTGGTTCGACACCGCCGCTGACGCTGCTGAGCATGCCATTGAAGACACCGAGTTTGTTCTGCCTGGGCAGCATGTGGAAGTACCAGTTGCCTTCACTAAACAGCGCTACCGCAGTGAAGACGCCGATGTGGTTGTCCATCATCGAGTCGTTGATCGGCTTTAAGTTGCCGGTGGAGTCCAAATCGCGGATGCGCATGGTATCGAACGGATCGCCGGCAATCGGATAGTCCAAACTGAGCTCGCAGCGGACTTCGGCGAAGTAGCTGCTGGCCTGCAAAGTGGCCGTATATTTGCCTTTGCTGTGTTCGTCAAATGTGTTGAGACGAAGTACTGGTCCGTCAGTCGTGTTTGGACGCTCAGCCATAAAGGCCTCGAAAGCATCCCGGCTGGCGGCCACGATGTCGGCTGGCTGCTCGTAGCGGGTCAGGTTGCCGGTGACTTCGATTTTGGCATCAGGCTCTTCGATGAAATCGATTATTTCTTTGTAGCCAACTTCGACTTCTTTGGTTTGGCCTTCACGCAGCAGTTTGACCTTTTTGCGGTCTTTCGGATAGTACTGGAACGCCAGTCGATAATCGATGAATTTGGTGTTGGGCAAATTCAGGTGTGTACGGTTGAAAAGTAGCAGGCTAATAAATTGCTGCCGGTAAAAGAACTTGCTCTGCGCATACTGGAAGCGTTCAGCGACTGCCCGATAGCCGGTCAGGATGTCATGCAAAAATTGTCGGATGTCGCCGTACATAGAGTCTATTCTAGCCTAAATCGCGGAAATTGCAGGTCTCAGCCAAAGAATAACTCGTCCAGTTTAATTACTTGCTTTTGCCGTAGATCTTTTCGATTTGATCATTTATTGCTAAGCGACCATGCATTAACTGGTACTTTCTTACAGTGTCACGATCCCACAAAAAGGGCGAAGGGCCGTCTAGATCGCCAACGATGGCGCGTAAATTCGCCGGTCCTACTACAAGCGTCAATCCATAGCCGGTCGAGGACAGGCTTCTGGCAGCGGCCCTGGCACTCACATCTGCGTTATCACCTTCAAATAGTAAAGCGGCACTTTTGTCTATGTTAACGATGTCGAGCAGCTTGGCAGAAAATTCGTAAGCCGCCGGTGTTGGCTGGTAGTAACTGGGGACCGTGTCCAAATCCAGAAGCCCGTGGAAGGCATTAATAACCCTGGCTATCTGGCCTTGCGGGGTGAAAGCATGATCCGTTTCTACCGAGTGAGTATTTGCCATGTGTGCTAACGCTGGGCGAAGATATTAGGCTCTGAGGCAATCTCCAGTAATTCTTGCTGCCGGAATACGCAGCCGATGACTACGCCGGCAAATTCCTGATACTCTTCTGGCAAAGCTTCAACATGACTGCGGTCTTTAGCCAACCAGAATGCCATGGCCTGGTATTTGCCATCGACATAAGTAGGGTGCAGTCGCAAATAGTGGGCTCGTTCATTCGGAGCAGGATCAGAGTGACGCGCAGGATCGATACTGTGGTCCCAGTGGTATCCAATGCATGGATACAATTCAAAATCTTTGGCAATTGAGTCTAGTCGTTCTACTGCGGCTTCAGGCCAGTTACGCATTGCTTAAATCTCCTTGCCCACCAGTAAAGTTTTTAACCTCGGGCGAAGTGGGCGAAGGCGCGGTTGGCGTCGGCCATCTTGTGTACATCTTCACGCTTCTTCACAGCGGCACCTTGGCCGTTGTAAGCGTCCATCAGTTCGGCCGCGATGCGGTCCTGCATGCTCATACCTTTGCGGGCACGGGCGGCTTGGACAAACCACATGATGGTCAGGTGGCTTTGGCGCTGGCCTTTGACTTCGAATGGAATCTGGTAGTTGGCACCACCAACGCGGCGGGAACGGGTCTCGACGTGTGGTTGGATGTTCTTGAAAGCTTGTTCAAAAACGTCAAGCGGGTTGTCGACCTTCAGCTTGCTGGCGGCCTTTTCCATGCCACCGTAAACCAAGCGTTCAGCAATCTGCTTTTTGCCGTTTAGCATCACGCGGTTGATCAGGCGCTGGACTGTAACATTTTGGTAAATGCGATCCGGTTGGATATCGCGAACTAGTGATTTAGTCTTTTTCCTAGGCATCTTGGTCTCCTTCGTGCAAATTCCAGCTTTCATCGCTAACGTGGTTATTACCAATCACTTTGGTACCTAAAAATTCAGTGTGATCTTCAGCAGCTTGCCCTGGTGTAGCGTATTCTTCTGGCTCGAGCTGGCTGTGTGGAACAAAAGCTTTGACGTGGGCGTCGCCACTTGGCTTATATAGTCTGGCTTGGTTCTCGGCTGCGACCTTTAAGTCACCGAGTCCAATCCGGCCGGCTTGTCTTTCTGTCAGTTGCAAAATAGTGGTTTTAGGACCACCAGCCCAAGATTCTACAGTCATCTATTTGCCTGCTTTCTTGGTGCCGTACTTACTGCGGCCTTGCTTGCGGTCGTTGACGCCTTGAAGGTCGAGGCTGCCACGGACAATGTGGTAGCGCACACCAGGAAGGTCTTTGACACGACCACCACGAACCAACACGACGGCGTGCTCTTGGAGGTTGTGGCCTTCGCCGCCAATGTAAGCCCAGACTTCGTAGCCGTTGCTCAAGCGAACACGGGCAACTTTACGAAGCGCTGAGTTTGGCTTTTTAGGTGTTTTGGTGGTGACCTTCACACAGACGCCGCGCTTGAACGGCGCGTGCTTTTCGTAGTTCTTGGTCTTTAGGTTGTTGGTGACGCGCTGCATCGCCGGCGACTTGCTCTTGGCATTCGCCCGGGAACGCGGCTTGCGCACTAACTGATTGATTGTGGGCATTCGTTCTCCTTATGTCCACGAGATCCTTCGACTATGCTCAGGATGACAAGTGGCGGGTGCATCTATCTGCTGCGGGGATATGCCTGTCTCCCTGGCTCGGATGCTTAGTTTGTCAAAGTATCTTAACAGATTTAGGCTTCGGTTTCAACCGTTTCATTAGTTGGTTCAGCGCCAACCAGCGTTTCGGCTTCGACAGTCATTTCGTCTGGTTCTTCCTCTTCTTCGATGGCACCGGTGCCAACTGGGATCTTGCGGCCCAAGATGACGTTTTCTTTCAGGCCGTAGAGTTTGTCGACTTTACCGGAAGTAGCAGCGCCGATCAGAACGCGGGTAGTGTCCTGGAATGATGCAGCACTTAGGAATGAGTCAGTGCTCAAACTTGCCTTGGTAATGCCGAGTAACAGTTGTGCAATCTTGGCAGGTTCTTTGCCTTCGTTCGTTAGCTGTTCGTTAGCTTCAACGACGGCCAATTTACTGACGACGTCGCCAGTCACGAATTCACTGTCGCCAGCATCTTCGATCTGGACGCGGCTAAACATCTGGCGAACGATGATTTCCAGGTGCTTGTCGGCAATGTTCTGGCCCTGGGCGGCAAAGATGCGCAGGATCTCGTTCATGATGTAGCGCTGGGTGGATTCCACGCCTTGCAAACGCATCAGGTCGTGCAGGTTGATCGAACCGTTGGTCAAGCGTTGGCCAGCGACGACGGCTTGGCCGTCTTCGATTTGCAACTGCTTGAAGCCAGGGATTTCGTAGCGTACCACGCTTTGCTTGGTAGGCGTGATGACAACAGCCTTGGCTGTTACCTGGGCCTTACCGGCCATCGGCGCGGTCAGTGGTTCGGAAGCATCTTCCAGCGCGGCAACAACGTCGCCGGCCATAACTTCAGTACCAGACTTGATGGTTGCCTTGCGCTCCCCAAGGGTCAGGGTGACTTTTTCGTTGTCGTCGGCCGTAACTTGGACGACATAGTGGTCGCCTTCTTCCCAAGTATTAGCCACACCGGAGATTTCGGTCAGGTAGGCTTGGCCTTTTGGCGTGCGAACTTCGAAGAGCTCTTCGATACGGCTCAGACCTTGGGCGGTGTCATCGGCGATGGCACCACCAGAACGGTGCTTAGAGTCCAGTGAAAGCTGGGTACCAGGTTCACCGATGCTTTGGGCGGCGATAACGCCAACAGGGTGATGGTCAGCCACCAGCAAACCGGTAGCCGGGTCAACACCGTAGGATTTCTGTGAAACGCCCCGGACGTTAGTGCAGCTGAGGGCGCTCATGATCTTAACGCCGTCGATGTCAGTTGCAGCTTCGATCTGCTCGGCAACTTCAGCAGTGATGACCTCGCCTTTCTTACCGTAACCTTTCAGGGTTTCAGCAAACACACGACCGGTCAAACGCGAAGCATAGGAAACGCCAATGAATTCAGCGTCGGCCCGCAACATAGCGAAACCTGGGTCAGTAGAGTCGTCTTCGATAGTGAAGACATCCTGCGACACGTCAACCAAACGGCGTGTAAGGTAGCCAGCATCGGCGGTTTTCAGGGCAATGTCAATCAACGCCTTACGGGTACCGCGGGTACCGGTGAAGTATTCCAATGGGTTCAGGCCAACAATGTAGCCAGACTTAATTGGCAGTTCGATGACATTACCGGCAGCATCCTGCAGCACGCCCAACATACCCACGGCGTCTTTGAGGTTACGGATGTTACCGCGGGCGCCGGAGTCGATGGCAATCGACATAGCCGAGTCTTCGCCAACTAGTTGTTCAGCCAACATGTTTTGAACCGTAGTTTCAGCTTTGGTCCAGTTGTCGACCGTCAAACGGTGGCGTTCGGTGTCGGTAATGAAACCGGCATCGTATTGGTCAGAGATGGCAGCGGCGCGGTCTTCACCGTCATCGAGAACAGACTGCATACCTTCGATCGGCGTAAAGTCGCCCATGCCCATACTCAGGCCGGAAGTCGTAGCGTAGCTAAAGCCCAGGTCTTTCAGGTCGTCGGCAATTTCAGCCGTCTTTTCCTGGCCGTATTGGGCATAAACCTTGGCCATCACCTTTTGCAGGCGCTTCTTAGTCATGGTTTCGTCCTGGAACTTGAAGTCTTCTGGGAAGATTTCGTTGAACAGTACACGGCCTAGCGTAGTCTCGATGACTGCGCCACGGAACGGCAAGCGGACTCGGCTTTGCAAAGTAACACTGCCGGCGTCAAAGGCCATCAGGGCTTCGTCAAGACCCGAGAAAACTCGTGGCTTGGCGTTTTCGGTGCCTGGACGCTCGTAAGTCAGGTAGTAGCACCCGAGCACGATGTCCTGTTCGATGTGCAGGATTGGTGAACCGTCGGCCGGCTTCAGCAGGTTGCGGTTGGCAGCCATGATGTCGCGGGCTTCAGCCTGGGCCTTGTCGGATAGCGGCAAGTGGACAGCCATTTGGTCGCCATCGAAGTCGGCGTTAAAGCCTTTACATACGAGTGGGTGCAATTGGATGGCGCGGCCTTCGATCAGTACTGGTTGGAAAGCCTGGATGCTCAAACGGTGCAATGATGGTGCGCGGTTAAGGAGCACATACTTGCCTTCGATGACCTCGTCCAATGCGTCCCAGACTACGGTTTCACCCATTTCGATCAGCCGACTGGCTGATCGGATGTTGTGGGCCTGTTCACGGGCAATCAGTTCGCCAATTACGAATGGCTTGAACAGTTCCAAGGCCATCATCTTCGGCAAACCACACTGGTTAATCTTGAGTTCTGGACCAGCCACGATGACTGAACGACCAGAGTAGTCAACACGCTTACCAAGCAGGTTCTGGCGGAAGCGACCCTGCTTACCTTTGAGCATGTCACTCAAAGACTTCAGGCGGCGGCGTTGGCCAGTGGCGGCTACGGCGCGGCCAGAACGGGCGCTATTGTTGTCGATCAAAGCGTCAACGGCTTCCTGCAACATGCGCTGTTCGTTGCGGCGGATGACTTCCGGCGCGTTTAGGTCCATCAATTTCTTCAAACGGTTGTTACGGTTGATGACACGGCGGTACAGGTCGTTAAGGTCGCTGGTTGCAAATCGGCCACCAGTCAGCTGCACCATTGGGCGCAGGTCCGGCGGGATCACCGGCAGTACAGAAAGACACATGCTGGAAGGTTTGATGCCAGCACGGTCCATTGACTCCAGCAGGCGCAGACGCTTCATTAGCTTCTTGCGGCGTTGGCCTTTGGCTTCGGTAGCTTCAGCGTCGAGCTCTTCGATGAGTTGCTTCAGGTCGACTGATTCCAGCAATTCTTTCAAAGCTGCGCCGCCCATGCCAACCTTGATGAGTGATCGGACTTCATCTGGCAAATTGCGGTAGTCAGTTTCGTTAATTAGCGCCAAGCGGGTCAAACCGCTGATTTGGTCGCGATACAGTTCAAAGTCTTTAGTAAGCTGTTCAGTTTCTTTAGTTTGGGCTTCAGCCAAGGCCTTAACGTCGGCTTTTTCGGTTTCGGCTTCTTTTTCGTAACGCAATTTGATGGCTTCTTTGGCGGCCGCGAATTCGGCTTCCTTGTCGGCCAGCAACTGGGCAATCTTCTCGGCGTCAGCTTCTTTAATGATGTAGCTGGCAAAGTAGGCCACTCGTTCCAGGTTTTTGACGGTCATGCCTAATAGCAGGCCCATGGCACTTGGCGTGCCGCGCAGGAACCAGATGTGGCTAACCGGAACGGCCAGGTTGATGTGGCCCATGCGTTCGCGGCGGACAATGCTGCGGGTAACCAGTTCGCCGTTTTTGTCGACGGCGGCTTCGCGGCTACGCACGCCCTTGTATTTAGCATCGTGCGGGTTGATGTCTTTGACCGGGCCAAAGATCCGTTCGCAGAACAAACCGTCGCGTTCTGGTTTTTGGGTACGGTAGTTGATGGTTTCGGGCTTGGTTACTTCGCCATAGCTCCAATCAAGGATGTCGTTCGGGCTGGCAACGGCCAGGCGGACAGCATCAAAATCGGCAATATCGGTACCAGTGTTGTTGTAGCGTTGTGATGGTGTCATATTAGGCCTCCTCCCCTTCTGAGTCATCTGCGGCGTTATCGTCCGCAATGCTAACAAAATCTTCGGCGTTAGCGGCCGCGTCGGCGCTGCCATTTTCGTCAACGTCGATGACGCTGAAATCTTCGTCGCCAATGCTTTCTTCGGTTACGTCAATGTCACTGATGGCAGCCTTGGGCACGTCGACTTCAGCCGGGTGCGTGGCTTCTTCGTGGATGTTAGTCGCCAAAACTTCTTCGGCATCAACAACTTGGTCAGAGTGGGCTAGGTCGACCTTCAGGCCAAGACCTTGCAGCTCTTTGACAAGCACGTTGAAGCTTTCTGGAACTTTCGGACCGACAATCGGGGTCTTCTTAATGATCGACTCGTAGGCTTTGGATCGTCCGTAAACATCGTCGGACTTGATAGTCAGCATTTCCTGCAGGCTGTGGGCGGCGCCGTAAGCTTCCAGTGCCCAGACCTCCATTTCGCCAAAGCGCTGGCCACCGTTTTGGGCCTTACCGCCCAGCGGCTGTTGGGTAACCATGGTGTATGGACCGGTTGAACGGGCGTGGATCTTATCGGCCACCATGTGGTTCAGCTTGATCATGTACATGCTGCCGACAGTTGTGCGTTCAGTGAACGCGTCGCCTGTTCGGCCATCATACAATTGTTGCTTGCCGTCTTCTGGCAGGCCGGCTTCTTTGAGCAATTCCTGGATTTTTTCGGTGCTGACACCCTTGAAGGATGGGCTGGCAACTTTCATGCCGAGCGCCCGGGCAGCCATACCGAGGTGGGTTTCAAACAACTGGCCAACGTTCATACGACTCGGCACACCAAGCGGGTTCAAAACGATATCGACTGGCGTTCCGTCTTCAGTAAATGGCATGTCCTCAATCGGCAAAATCTTGGCAATAACACCCTTGTTGCCGTGACGGCCACCAAGTTTGTCACCAACGGCAATCTTACGCATCTGGGCCACGAAGACCTGGATTTGCATGATAACGCCGGCTTTCAATTCGTAACCGTTTTCGCGGCTAAACACTTTGACGCCAACGACTTTGCCATGCTTGCCGTTGCTCATGCGCTGCGAGGTGTCGCGGACTTCTTTGGCTTTTTCACCGAAGATAGCGCGAAGCAGGCGCTCTTCGCTAGATAGTTCTTGTTCGCCTTTTGGCGTAATTTTACCAACCAGGATGTCGCCAGGATGAACTTCGGCGCCAATGCGGACAATGCCGTCTTCGTCGAGGTGGCGCAGGGTTTCTTCGGAAACATTGGGGATATCGCTGGTAACAACTTCCGGCCCCAATTTGGTTTCGCGGACTTCGATCATGAAGTCAACGATGTGCACGGAAGTCAGGGTGTCATCTTCAACCAGTTTGCGGCTGATAATGATGGCATCTTCGAAGTTGTAACCAGCCCATGGCATGAATGCCACTATCAGGTCTTTACCGAGCGCCAATTCTCCGCCTTCGATACTCATGCCTTCGCATAAAACATCACCGGCTTTGACCTTGTCGCCACTGCTGACAACCACTTTTTGGTTGATGGAAGTGCCTTCGTTGCTGCGGGTAAAGCGAGCCGGCAAGTAAGTCGCGGTGCGGCTCTTGTATTTTACGACCACTTCTTGGGCAGTAGCTTTCAGCACTTCACCAGCTTCTTCGGCGACAATCACCTGGCCAGTGTTGCGCGCCGCGGTCGTTTCCAAACCAGTACCGACAATCGGGCTCTCCGGCTGGATCAGCGGCACAGCTTGGCGCTGCTGGTTACTACCCATCAGTGAGCGGTAAACGTAGTTCTTTTCAATAAATGGAATCAGGCCGGCGCTAGAACCAATAATCTGATTGCGGCTGGCGTCCATGTGGGTCGCTTCGTTGGCGTCGTACTCACCGGACTGCAATCGTGAACGGGCACTAACGCGGTCGCTAACAAAGTAGCCATTTTCATCAACTTCGCTACCGCCACCAGCGATAACGGCTGACTCTTCTTCAAAAGCGTCCAGGTAGACAACCTCACTGGTAACTTTGGCTTTGACTGGCCAAGTAGCCTTGCCTGTGACTTTAGCCAGTTTGGCTGCATCGGCGGCTGTAATTTTAGTGCCGGTTTTGACCAAAACTTTGCCTTTTTCGTCAGTCAGGTCTTCGCGGGCAATGTGACCCACGGCGTCTTTGGCCGGCACAGCGTTTACAACTTTTCGGTAGGGAGTTTCCACGAAACCGTATTCGTTGACACGGGCATAGTTGGCCAAGTTCAGCACCAAACCAATGTTAGCGCCTTCAGGCGTTTCAACGGCACAAATACGGCCGTAGTGGGTAGCGTGGGCGTCACGGACTTCAAAACCAGCGCGTTCCCGGCTTAGGCCACCAGGACCCATACTGGACAAACGGCGCTTGTGGGCCAGTTCGGACAAGGGGTTGATCTGGTCCATGAACTGCGAAAGCTGTGAGCTGGCGAAGAATTCACGAACAGCCGCCACGACTGGACGGGCGTTGATTAGCTGGCCAGGTGTAACTGTTTCGATTTCGCTCATCGACATGCGGTCTTTGGTGTTGCGCTCCATGCGCAGCAAACCAATGCGGAACTGGCGCTGGACCAGTTCACCAACGAGTTTGACGCGGCGATTAGCCAAGCTGTCGATGTCGTCAGCCGGGTCTTGGGTAGTGTTCAAACGGATTAGTTCAGCGACAATGGCTTCGATGTCTTCCAAACGCATCACGCGGTTTTCGACGGTGTTTGGCACATCTAAGTCCAGGCGCTTGTTCAGCTTGTAGCGGCCGACGCGGCTGAAGTCAAAGCGTTTGAAGTTATAGAACATGTTTTCGATCAAGCTCTTAGCGTTGTCGACGGTGGCCAAATCACCCGGACGCAAACGGCGATAAACTTCGATCAAGGCGTCGTTTTGGCCTTTGGTCGGGTCTTTTTCAAGGGTAGCGTCAAGGTAGCTCTTGGCGCCGGTGTCGACATGCTTGAAGGCTTCGCGCATCCGGGTTTCGGAGACGCCAAGGGCACGCAGCAAGGTAGTAACAGCAATTTTACGCTTACGGTCGATCTTGACATACAAAGCGCCGCTGGCAGCCGTTTCGAATTCCAACCACGCACCTCGGCCGGGGATGACCTTGGCGCCGTACAAGCTGGTTGTGCCGTGCGGGCGGCCGTAAAGAAAACGCCAGCTGAACGGATCAGCTGGCTAACGACGACACGCTCGGCACCATTAATCACAAAAGTACCGCGGGTGGTCATCCAAGGATAGTCGCCTAGGTAAATTTCCTGCTCTTTGACTTCGCCAGTGACTTTATTAGTCAGTTCGACGTTGGCCATCAAAGGCGCTTCATAACTGACGTTGTTTTCGCGGGCTTGGGATTCGGTCAGTTTAGGGTCACCAAAGTGGTAATCCTTAAAGCTCAAACTGAGCTTGCCGCCGGTGTAGTCGTCGATTGGGCTGATTTCGGCCAAGAGTTCGCCCAAACCTTCGTCAATAAACCACTGGAACGATTTGTTCTGGTGGTCAACTAGGCTTGGAAGATCAAGGCTGTCGTCATTGTTAGTAAAAAATACGCGCTGCTGTTTCGTAACCGTCGCTGGTTTTGCCATAAGCTACAGAGATCCCCTATTTAAATTGCTGGTTGTTTAATTGCAATAACGGGCCAATGCCCGCCAGTGCTTGTAGGTGAAGTTTTTGTATTATTTTGGTTCGGCCGAAGATCCTAAGTCAGGGGTTTTGGCTTCATAATAAAAATAAGCGCCCTGAGCTTACACTACTTCTTAGTTAACTATTTTAGGCTAAGACTGGCTGGCTGTCAACGCTTCAGCTGCGCCGCCTTCGGGCTCACCCGACAATGGGGAATTATCTTTGTCGACCCACGGATAATTAGTGCGCAGAAAGCTTAAGTGCTCGTCAACGGTTACATAAGGTTTGAAGCCTTCGCGGAGCGTTTTGCGCACAGCTCTGATACCCCTTGAAATAGGGCCTGATACTTTACCGTAGCAGTAATAAGGGTGGTAATTAGGATCAGGAGGCGTCAGCGCTGGCCCTTCCCGGAAACGGCTGTCGGCATCAAAGTTTTGAAGTGCGGCAAAGACACCAGCGACTACGGCATGCTCACCAATTCCAGACTGGGAGCCTATTGCTTCCGCTCTGTCTAGCTGGCAGTCCGGTGCGTTGCCCGTGAGACGCTTGATCATGGGAGTGGTCTGCGAAACCTGAACCAGTCCGTAGCTGGCAAGCGGCGTCTTAGTCTTATAGTAAGGCAAGTCTATGCTGCCACGCACAATCCACAGCATTGCGCCTGCCGCCACATCTCGGCTAACTTCATCTGCCAGAGTATCGCCTTTCGATAAACGCGCCGAAGCCTCGCGTAACCAACCCACGCTTTCTTCATCCGTAAGCGTTACCTGCTTGGCAATTAGTTCGGCGCTATATGCGTTAGTTTCTAATTCGAAGCGAGCTTGATCGATCGGCACATTAATCTCCCTTAATCGGTAAAATACAGTTTATGACGGAAGGCTTATGCTTGCCTGTGATTTAACTTACTTTTCCAGGGCCTTAGGGCTGGTGATGATGTCGTCGACCAGGCCATACTTCTTGGCTTCAGCAGCGGTCATCCAAAAGTCGCGTTCCATGTCTGTATGGACTTTGTCGGCTTTTTGGCCGGTGTTCTTGGCCATTATTTCTTCTATGAGCTTTTTGACGCGCAATGATTCCCGCAGGTCAATTTCCTGGTCGGTGACTTTACCACGTGTGCCACTTGATGGCTGGTGAATCATGACGGTTGAGTATGGCAGCAAGAATCGCTTGCCTTTGGTGCCGCTGCTCAACAAAATCGCTGCGGCAGAAGCCTGAACGCCAATACCGACAGTCTGAATGTCGTTGGTCACGTATTGCATGGTGTCGTAAATTGCCAAAGCGTCGTAAACGCTACCGCCCGGGCTGTTGATGTAGAAGTAAATATCTTTTTTAGGGTCTTCGGCTTGCAGGAATAAAAGTTGGGCAACCACCAAGTTGGCAGTGTGTTCATTAACGTCGGTGCCCAGGAAAATAATGCGGTCTTTTAGAAGCCGGCTGTAAATGTCGTAAGCCCGCTCCATGCGGCCTTCGGTTTCGATAACTGTAGGAATTAACATACTCATACAGTAATTTTACGCCGCAATTTGGCACTCGTCAAGCCAGAGTGCTAATTCGGTTCCTCGACAAATAGCTCGTTTAGCTTATCGACTTCATCTTGCGGGGGAAATGCGTCGAGGTTAACCATGCCTTCCGTGGCAACGGCTCCAGCCACGTAAAGTGACTTGCTAACCCGCCCACGATGGTCGACAGCAAACAACTGCGTTACGTCCGCATCCTCGTCATAATGCCAGAGAACTTGTGGCGTTATGGTCCGGCGAGGCCAAGCTTCGGGCGACCTTACTGTAACGCCACTGGGATTAGTCATCCACTTCGGCAACTTGCTCATGCCTTGGCCTTAGTAGCGTAGCCCCGGAGTTTGTCGAGGGTTTTTTCGGTCATCATGCGGTTAGCGATGTCGCGACGATTTTCTGGCTTTTCCAGTTCGGCATGCATGGCATCGTCTTCGTACTGGTTCTTTAGCAACATGATACGAATTTCCAGCTCTTCCGGCGTGACGGTGATGCCTTCTTTGTCGGCAACTTCGCCAAGCACCAAACCGACTTTCAAATTGCGTTCAGCGCCTTCGCGCTTTTGTTCGCGGTGCTCTTCGGCAGTAACCTTTTCGGCGTCCAGATGCTCTTGCCAAGTCTGGCCTTGATAGACGAGTTGCTGCTTTTCTTCGTTTTCGATGCGATCAATCTCTTCTTCGACCAGGCTGGCTGGCAGCTCAACTTCACTCTTATCGGCAATCTTTTGCAGCAGTTCGTTATCGAACTGGTTCTGGGCTTCGCGCTGGCGTTCGGCTGTTAGCTGCTTTTTGACATCGGCTTTTAGTTCGGCAACTGTTTTGAAGGGACCGACGCTCTTGGCAAACTCGTCGTCCAGCTTGGCTTTGGCCAGCTCTTTGACATCGTGAACGGTGACCGCGAATGTGACTTTACGGCTTTGCAATTCCTTGGCGCCGTAGTCGGCCGGGAAAACGATGTCGAAGGTTTTAGTCTCGCCGGCCTTCAATCCTACCAGTTCGTCTTCAAAACCAGGAATAAAGCTGTTGCTGCCCAGCGTCAGCGGGTAGTCTTTGCCGTCAGCACCAGCAATCGGGTCTTTGGTCTTGGCATCAGAACCGCTGAAGTCAATTAATACTTCGTCGCCGTTTTTGGCAGCCCGGTTAACGCTAGTCTTGGTGGCACCGCGCTCTTGCAGGTTTTCAATAATTTTGTTGACATCGGCGGCCGTCACTTCGGCTTTGGTTGGCGTCAATTTGATGGTCTTATAATTGGCCAGTTTGATGTCGCCAACAACTTCAACTTCGGCCGTAAATTCCAATGTCGTGAACGGCACGAACTTGGTGACATTGATCTGTGGCTGGGCAACTGGCCGCAATTTCAGCTCTTGAACTGCCGGAGCATACAAATCGTTGATGGCGTGGTCCAAAAATTCAGTTTGCAGGCGAGCCGGGTCGATCTGCTTTTCGAGTAGGGCCGCTGGCGCTTTACCGGCACGAAAGCCTTGGACTTTGACGCTGGAACTGAGTTCTTTCAGCACGTGTTCTTTGACACGGTCGAGTTCGTCCTGGTCGGCGGCAACGGTTAATTTGACTTTGGTTGAGGTGAGGGTTTCCCGATTTAAATTCATAGATGACTAGTTTAACAGATCTCGGACAGTCTGTCACCTGGTAGCCATAGCCGCTGGCCGGGAGACGAGCGGCTATGGTGCTCGTGGCTAGTTGCTGGAGCTGGAAGAGTTTGACGAATTAGATGAACTATCGCCAGGCGCTGGACCGTCTGGCCCATGCATGCCGCCAGGTCCGCCCGGACCAAATGGCAAAACGAAGCGTAAATCTGCCGCCGGCAAATTATTCTGCTTGGCCCAAGCTTCTAGCTGGGTGCGCTCAGTCTTCATGGCAGTACGCCGGTCCGTCTCAGACTTATCTTTTAGCGAATCCATGAAAGTTTTGACCTCGGCCTGCTTGGCGACGATCAAATCTTTTTGGCTGCTGGTAAGTTTGCCGTCGGTGACCAGCTTGTCCAGCTCGGCAGCTTGGCGCTTTTCACGCTCGGCCTCGTGTTGCTGGCGGTCGGCATGGACCACTGCCTGTACATCGCTTTTGTTTAGGTGGAACTTACTGGCAATCGCATCCACCAGGCTACTCATTGGATTGTCAGACGTCGCACTATCATTGGTCGCCGCCGAAACAACGCCGAGACCAGAGACACCGCCGACAGCTAAAGTCGAAGCTACGCCAGCCACCACTAAGGGTTTTTTAACATTCATTTGCACTCCTTTTCTTAGGTACTCATCGCCGCTGCTAGCAAGCGACAAGCTCGAGACTACGTTTACAGTTTGAGAGCAAGCTGAGCGTTTAGTGCAAAAACTGGACAAGCAATAGAGTAGCACCCACAAACCAGACCGCTTCTACGACGGCGCCAATCGGCCGCTGGAACCACTGGATGTCAGCTGCAAATTTGTCGAGCCACGTTGGCTGCCATTTGGTGTGATAGCGCACGGACCGAAATTTGCGGATCCAAAGAAAGTCAGGCGACGCCGCAAGGAAGGCGCAGGCAGCTGCCAGCAGCCAATGGCGCGGCTGGGTAATTGCCAAAATGATCACCAAAATCGTGCACAGCGAAGCATCAGCTACCAAGTAATTGCGAAAGGCTTTAGTCTTGATGTGCTTGGTTTCTTTGCCGTGGCCAAAGTGCGGCAGTGCATCGCAAACAAAGTGTGACAACAGCGCCGCCGGCGCCGCGATCCACGGATTGCCAACACTCAGGCCGATCAGCGCGCCAGTCAGCGCATGGTTGGTGGCGGTCATTTGAGAGCTTTAACGACTCCGTTTAAGTCGAGGTCTTGGGCTTTGCCGGTAGTCAGGTCTTTCAGCTGGAATTTACCGGCTTTCAGTTCGTTTTCACCGATTATCAAAGCGTATTTAATGCCTTTTTTGGCGGCGGTTTTGAGCTGGTCACCGAGTTTTCTGCCGCTCAAATCGACAGCCAAATTCAAGCCTTTAGCCCGTAGCTGGCTTACAACTTTTTGAACGTCAGCCTCGCCGATTACCACAACGTAAGCGTCGGTTTCCGGTTTCAAATCCGGCAGCAAGCGATGACCTTCGAGGAAGTTCGCCAGAGTCACATCGCCCCAGCCAAAGCCGACGGTCGGCACAGGCTGCACGCCGAACAAACCGACTAGTCCGTCATAGCGTCCACCGCCCAGCATCGAACGGTTATTATCCGGGTTCAGGTCAAAAACTTCGAAGACTATGTCGGTGTAATAGTCAAAACCGCGCATCAAATCAGGCGCGAAGCGAACATTGGTTACGCCGGCGTCGTCCAGCCGCTTCAATAATTGGGTTAGCTCCGCGACAGAGTCCTGGGTTTGGAGTTCTTTCGGCAAATCAGCCAATGTCTTGGCGTCTAAAACTGCCAGCAACTTCTCGACGGCGCCATCCTTTCGTGCTTTCGGACTAATGGCCTCATCAACCGCGGACAAGAATTTGCTTTGATCCATTTTGGCGCGACGATCAATCAGCTTACCAACTCGATGCGCTTCATCTTGTGACAGACCCAAGTAGGTCCCCAGGGCAAAATCCATCAACAGCCGGCTGTTGAGATGAGTCTCATACATCGTTTGGTCGGCGCCGAATTCTTTGAACATGCTGTCGACCAAGCTGATTATTTCGTATTCGGCTTGATTATCGGCGACGCCAAAAATATCGACATTGAGCTGCCAGTGTTCACGCAGTCGCCCGCGCTGTGGGCGTTCGTAACGCCAGAGGTTGGGGATGCTGTACCAACGAAGTGGATAGGCTAATTCCTGACGCTTACCGGCTACCATACGGCTAACCGTCGGGGTCATTTCCGGTCGGATTACTACTTGGCGGCCACCACGATCTTCGAAAGCGTAGGTTTGCTCGTTAACAATCTCTTCGCCCGTTTTAGCCAAATAAATATCTAACGATTCCAAAATCGGCGCATCGTACTCTTCGTAGCCAAAGCGCTCACAGACGTCGCGCCAGACGCCGAACATATATTTTTGAAGGCGCTTATCTTCCGGGTAAAAATCCCGCGCGCCTTTGTAAGGTTGGGTTGATAGGCTCATATTTTCTCCATTATAGCTTAGGTTTATTGCGTAGAGCGAGGACAGCGAACACGGCACGCATCGAGATACCGCGACTGGCCAGTGCTACCGTCACCGCATAGACCAAGTCGGCAGCCTCGCCGGTGCAGCGATCAGCATCAAAATCAGGCCTGAAGAGCTCACGCTGGAATTCTGCTTCTTCGCTACCGACTTTTTTGCAGATATTGTTGTCATCGGCACCCAGTATTTCGGTGTACGATTCGGCTTCTTGAGTGCCCGTACGAACGGCAACAACTTTGTCATAGATGACATCGACACTGGTCAGGTAAGCCTCAAAAGAGTTATCTGGTAAAAATTCGCCACTCATTTGGCACCTCGCATAACAACCTCAGGTGAGACGTCGAACAACTTCATAGCTTCTGCCAAACCGTTGGCTTGAGCCGTATTACCTTCTTTCACGAGGTCAGCAACTGCCGCTCTATTACCCGGAACCATCCGGGCGTAGGCCTCAACGCTGCCCGAAATAGCCAAGTCGTAGGCGCGGAACGGCAAATCCCGCCAACGCGAAATACGCTCTAGCGCTTCTGGGCGACTCGTCGGAAGCCAAACCATAGGTAGCGCATATCGTCTTTCACGTTTCCTGAACAGTTCATCGAACTTTTCGACATCCTCTGGTGCCGTCAAGACCGAAAATTTGCAGACAGGGTCTCCGATGGTTCGGGAGCGCAACGCTTCGTAATTTTTGTAATTGAGCAGCGCGTCAGTTCCCATTACAGCAGCATCAACCAGTCCACGCTCAACTTTCTCGGGGATATCAATGCCCCGCAGCCAGTAAAACTCACGGCCTTCTGACTTAATACTTAAGCGCCTGGGGTCACTTAGCGTTGGTATGTCAAAGTCGACATAGGCCGCAAACGCCTGTCTAAACGCTTCGTTATTTTCACCTTTCGGCAGAGCAATTCGCTCGGACGCAAAAACTTCATTTACATCAATAGTTTTCATAGTTCTCCTAAAATTAAAATCAAATACAAACAAAAACGCCGGGCGTGCCCGGCGTAAGGTTTCAAGACAAAGAGAAACTAACCGAGCAGGTCCGGCGATAGATGTGCGTGCTGGTTAGATTTGTAAATCATGCTTGTGATTTTAGCAGCTTTTGACAAATTTGCAACATTTACTTATCTGTTTCTTGAAGCTTTTTGAGAAAACGGATGAAACTGCGGGCGCCAAAAATAATTTGCGATCCAATAGTGATTGCGTGACCAATACTAAAAACCATCTTGTTGCGGGCACCGGGAACCCGGCTGTCGGGTTTGTACACGGTCTCATCGGCCAAAGCGTAGCGCGACAAAATTCGCTGCCGATCGCTAGCTGCTAATTTGGCCAGCGAAGTTGGCACGGCGTAAGCCGACTCCACGAAAGATGGATTTTTAGATCGATAACCTTGGCCGATGGCTTCTGGCCGCATAACCTTGCCGGCGATCAGTACGCAGCCCACAACTTTGTCTTTACGCGCCGCATAGGCGTTTATGGCCGCGCCGGCCCCGGCGCTGGCACCTACTAAAGCGATGTCTTTGCCTTGTTTATCGAGCTCGTCAATGCGTTTCAATAACCGGCTGAACTTAGTTTGCCAAGTAGTTTTATCGGCCCAATTCATCTGAAATAATTCAGCTTCAACGCCGTATTTTTGCCAATGGGCCACAGCCCACCGCTGGCCTTTTGGATCATCATCGCCCAGGCCCGGAATATAAATAAGATGAATAGTTTTTGTCATTTCGTAATTCAGGGCTAGTGGCTGTTACTGCCTAGCGCGGCAGGAATATCAACGTCTTTAAGATCATGATAAGCGCCCAGGAAAGAGATTTCGGCAAGTGCGATAATACCTAAACCGTATAATGCGCCGCTTCTAGTTGATGTGATGATTTCACCGGATTCGGTCTGTGAAGTATTTTGCTGCCGATCATTCCCTACAATAGCACCGACAGCCGCGCCGGCAATAAGGGGCAAACTCAGAGCTACCCCAGCAACTGCATGCTTTTCTCGTGTACTCAAATAATTAAACATATGTGCTTATTTTACTCGCAGGCTGCTAAAACATTAGTCTGACAAGTCTGTGGTGCGGATGAAAGGACTTGAACCTTCACGAGTTGCCTCACTAGCTCCTAAGGCTAGCGCGTCTACCAATTCCGCCACATCCGCGCGGTTGATTGTCGATGTATTTTAACGAAAATCAGGGATAAAAGCTAGGATATGGTTAGAATGTCCGGCCAGCTTCGCGGGCAGCTCCGTACCACATCACGGCCACGGCCTGAACCAGCGTCGGTGCCAGCTGGCGGCGAATGCGGCGAGCCAGCGGAATCGTCCAGCCACTTTCATAAAAAGCGTCATATAGTTCCAGCCGCGCCACGTCTTGGGCTAAATTGCGGAACCACTGGGCCAGTGGAACGGCTTCAAATTCAGCTAATTTATCTTTGGTTACCAGCGCCCGGCGCAACCGCAGCGGTGCTACCAACATGGCAACGCCAACCTCAAAAGCGGCGTGCGTTGTAAACAGACCTTTTGGCCCCCACATCTTCCAGTTGCTTTTGAGCCGTTCTGACGGTGATTCACCGGGCAGGAAGATCTTTTTAGCAAGCGTGGTGCGCTCGGTAATATCCTGACCGTTGGCCAGTTCAACCAGTTTTTCTTCATAAGGATAATGATGGGCTGGCGTCAGGCCATCGACTACGGCATGTGCTAACCAGGCCGCCTCAAACGAAGCACGGACATCGTCAGACTCTTTGAGCGCCTTGACTAACTGTCGATAGTGCGACTCGATTAGCTCGATCAGCTGGGTGTCACTGGCATCGAACGGCTGCAAATAGTGCCACGGCTCATCTTTGGCTGGGCTTTTGCGCTTGATGGCGTCGGGGCCGTTGTGGCCTTCAAAGTGCAAGATCGATCGGGCTGATGGAAAATTGCCATACGGAATTAAGCGGCCAATGTGCTGGCGAGCCAAACGGTCAATCTTCTGGTGGGTTCCCATAAAATTGCCCATAAATTTAGTAGTTGTACCTGAATACATGAGAAACCAGTTTTAGTTTAGGTTGGTAACGGCGCGCAGCCGGTTTACTGTTTGCATAAGCTGCTTATATTGTAGCAGGTTTTCACCAGATTCAAGGAGTTCGGCGGCGGACTGGCGGGCTTTGGCAATCAATTTGGTGTCCGATAATTTGGCGATCCGCAGGTCCAATTGGCCATGCTGCATGGTGCCATAAATGGCGCCTGGGCCACGCAGATCCAAGTCCAATTCGGCCAATCGGAAGCCATCGTTGGAACTAACTAATGCCCGCAGTCGTTTAGTTGGCGGTTTTGAATCACTCAACAGCAAATAGCAAAAACTCTGGTGTGCGCCCCTGCCGACCCGTCCACGCAATTGGTGCAGCTGCGCCAGGCCAAAACGCTCGGCGGATTCGATAATCATCAGGCTGGCGTTGGGCACGTCGACGCCAACTTCGATAACCGTGGTCGCCACCAAAATATCCAGCTGGCCATCGACGAACTTTTGCATAATCTTCTGCTTGTCGTCGGCTTTCATTTGCCCATGCAGCAAACCGACGCGACGATGTTTGAAAGCGTGCTGGCTGAGGTCTTCGTAGACTTTTTCGGCCGAGCTGGCTTCCAAGACTTCTGATTCACTAATTAGCGGACAAACCACAAATAGCTGTCGGCCTTCGCCGATTTGTTGGTCGATTTTGGCGTACATTTGGGCTTTGGAATTCGGCGACACGATCTCCGTTTCGACGGGCTGGCGGCCGGCTGGTTTTTCCGGCAAAACTGAAATATCTAGTTCGCCGTAAAGCGTCAACGCCAGCGAGCGCGGAATTGGCGTTGCCGTTAGGCTGAGCATATGTGGCATGTGACCAGCTTTGGCCATCAAGGCTTTTCGCTGTTCGACGCCAAAACGGTGCTGCTCGTCGACAATTACCAGCGCCAACGACTTCATATCAACTTTTTCCTGGATAACGGCGTGAGTGCCAACTATAAAGCCGGCTTGTCCGGATTTGATAGCGGCGTGGGCTTTCTTTTTTTGACCGGGTTTCAGACTGCCCACCAGTAGCACTACTTCGCTTTCGCGCCCTAGGGGTTTGAGCAAGCTATAAATAGTATCGGCGTGCTGTCGCGCCAATAGCTCGGTGGGCGCCATCAGGGCTACCTGTTTTTTGGCCGCCAAGGCCATCAGCGCTACCATAGTGGCCACGACAGTTTTGCCGGAGCCCACGTCACCTTCCAGTAAACGGTTCATTGGCTGCGGTTTTTGCATGTCCTGGTAGGCTTGCCAGATCGCCCGTCGCTGGCCATCGGTTAGGTCAAAACTAAGATGTTTGACAAAATCCTGCGCCAACGTTTGGTCAAATGGTATTGTCAGGGCTTTTTCTTGCTGGTTTTCCTGCTTGTTAAGGAGGCTGGCTAAACTCAACGCAAACACTTCCTCAAAACCAAGCCTAAGCCGGGCTTTTTCCAAATGCTTCGGTGACTGTGGTGCATGTAAATGTCGCAAGGCTTCGCCATGACTAATAAGTTTTTCTGACCTAACAATCTCCGCCGGTAAATTGTCCGGCATCGTTTCCATGAACGTCCAAAGTTGACTGACCACAGATCGAATCTGACGCGACGTTAGCCCTTTGGTTTCGCGATACACAGCCAAGATGCGGCCGACATTCACCGGCATATCGCTGGCTAACTCAACACTCGGATTCATGATGGCGAAGCGGCGATTGCTCAGTTCGTAATTGCCCGATATCAGATACGACTGGCCAGTTTTGAGACCTGCGGCGCGATACGGCTGGTTGAACCAAACCAATCGGACACTGCCCGAATCATCACTGGCCACGGCTTCGGTAATATGCAAACCGCGTCGGACATAACGGCCAGTCGCCTGTTTGATAACAGCTTCAATGGTCACCATGCCGGGCTTCAGGTTTTTGGTAAGCGTAACCTCTGAATAGTCATCGTAGCGGCGTGGGTAATAATCTATTAGCTCGCCAATGGTACGCACGCCAAGCACTGCCAACTTCTTGGCCAGTGCCTCGCCCACTCCTTTTAGCTCCGTAATCGGGCTATCAAGATTCATATATATAAGTATAGGCTAGCTAAGCTCGACCAAGGCCGAATCTTTGAAGGCTTTGCCGCGGCGTAGCAGCAGGCGGCCATTTTGGAAGTCACCAGCCTCGAAGTTTTCGCGTGATATTTTGTCACCATTTATTGAGATGGCATTTTCGCTCAGGAACCGCCGGGCTTCAGTGTTGCTGCCTGCCAAGCCGGACTCAACCAGGGCTTCAACGATTGAGCCACTTTCAGAAGTTTTAACATTGCCAATTTCATCGCGGAGTGCCTCGAGCTCAAAATCCTGTGCTTTGCTGACATCCTGGTCTACCAGATAGTCCGTAATTGCCATTGCCAGCCCCTTACCCTCTTTGCCATGTACAAGCCGTGTTACCTCTTGGGCCAATTTAGTTTGGGCGAAGCGGCCGGCAGGATCGGACTTATGCCGAGCCATCACTTCTCCAATTTCTTCTTTGGAAAGCTCGGTATAGACTTTGAGGTAATCTTCCACGCCCTCGTCGTCACAGTTGATCCAGAATTGATAGAACTGGGTTGGTGTAGTTTTGGCCGGATCCAGCCACACAGCGCCGGCTTCACTCTTGCCAAATTTAACGCCTGTCGTTTTGTTGACGATCAGCGGCACAGTGAAAACATGCGTTTCGTCACCAGTTTTGCGACGGATCAAGTCAACGCCGGCAATGCTGTTGCCCCACTGGTCGGAGCCAGCCAGTTGCAAATCAACACCATGATTTTCGTGTAAATATAAGAAGTCGTAGGCCTGGATCAGGACGTAGCTGAATTCGGCGTAACTGATGCCGGCACCGTCTTCGCCCAAGCGGCTCTCGACGAAGTCGCGAGCCAACATTTGACGCATCGGCACATGTTTGCCGACGTCGCGCAAAAAATCGAGGTAGTTAAAGTTTTTGAACCAGTCGTAGTTGTCGACAACGACCAGGTTTTTGTCGCCGAAGATTTGATGATATTGGGCAGTAATCGCTTGCTTGTTGTGGGCAATTTGGTCGGTCGTTTGCAGGTCGCGCTCCTGGGATTTGCCATCTGGATCGCCTATCAAACCAGTCGCGCCGCCAACCAGCAGAATTGGTTTGTGGCCGTGTTTGATGAATGATTTGACCATCATAGCGGCGGCAAGATTGCCAATGGTCATCGAGTCAGCACTCGGGTCAACACCCCAGTAAAACGTGATCGGATCACCATCCAGCGCAGTTAGTTCTTTATAGGTAGTTTGGTTTACAAAACCGCGCCAAGCGAGTTCTTCAGATAAAGTCATGTCAGCCATAATCTGTTTAGTATAGCGTACAGCGAGTACGGCATCAAAGCTGAAAGATTACTGAAATGCTGCCATAAAAACATAGGCGTTTTTGGCTGAAGATTTGCTATAATTGTCGGCAATGAGGGGCAACAACTAGTCTATGAGCGCGAATCGTTCGAGTGGCCGCAACCGCGCGCGCAACAGTATTACAACCAAGAGCGGTAAGGCGCTGCCGATTAACCGTTCCCTGGCCGACCGCAGCAAGGCCCGCAAAGCCGACCGCGCCGCAGCCCACGCCCAATATTTAGCCAGCCTGCCTAAAGATCGCTGGAAGCGGATTGCTTATCGTTTGCAGCCAAAGCGTGTTATTCGCTATTGGTTCAGCCGCGAAGGCGGAATTATGGCGCTCAAAATTATTGGCGTCAGTATTATATGTGGTTTCTTTTTGACTATCGGCCTGTTTGCCTACTTCCGCAAAGACCTGCCGAAGATTAAAGACCTGTCCGGCGACGGCCTGGGTGGCAACACCACTTATTACGACCGGACTGGCAAGATTGTCTTGTGGCAAGATTACAATTCGGTCAAACGTACGCCAGTTGAAACAAATGAGATTACGCCTTATATGAAAGAGGCCACTGTAGCCGTGGAAGACAAAGACTTTTACAAGCACGGCGCTTTTGACATCCGTGGCATTATGCGGGCCGGTTGGCACGACCTGACTGGTGCCGGTGGGAGCGTCCAGGGCGGTTCGACGATTACCCAGCAGTTGGTAAAGCTTAACGAAAACTGGACTAACAACCGCACGATTACCCGAAAGGTTAAGGAATTGATCCTGGCCACCGAGCTGGAACGGGAGTACTCCAAAGATGACATTCTGACTGGCTACCTGAACACCGCACCTTATGGCGGTGTGGACTATGGCGTCCAGGTGGCAGCCCAAGACTACTTCCACACTGATGCCCAACACCTGACTCTCGCCCAGGCAACCATGTTGGCAGCTATCCCGCAGTCACCAAGTTACTACTCGCCATATGGCAGCCATAAATATAATTCGGCAGTCACCCAAGACACGTTCAATCCGGGCGCGTTAGTTGGTCGCCAGCAGTACATCTTGCACCTAATGGTTCAGCAGGGTTACATTACCTCAAAACAAGCTAGTGATGCCCTCAAAGCCAATGTGCTAGCACAAGTTAAACCGTTGGAAGGTTCACGCTACACCCACATAAAGGCACCGTACTTCGTGTTGGCCGCCAAGGAAGAATTAGAGCAAACTTACGGGGCTTCGACAGTCAACCGTGGCGGCTGGAAAGTCATTACTACGCTAGATATGGGCCTGCAGGACAAAGCCCAGGAAGTTGCTAACGCCAATCTTCCTAACATCAATGCCGCCGGCGCCGACGAGGAAGCCATGGTTGGTGAAGACGTCAAAACTGGCCAGATTGTGACCCTAATTGGTGGCACTGACTTCAACAATCCAGACTACGGCCAGAACAACTATGCGGCTGGTATTTTGATACCCCCGGGCTCCAACTTTAAACCTTACGACTACACAACCTTGATCAATAACAATAACAACGTTGGCGCCGGATCCGTACTCTACGACACCACCGACCCATTGCCGGGCTATTCGGGCAGCTGTAAGTTCCGCCCAGCCGAACACATTGCCTGCCCGGCCGGCACCGAGCCGTACCTGTATGACTACGATTTTTATAATCCCGGCCCCGTAACATTGCGCTACGCCTTAGGTGGTTCACGTAACATTCCGGCCGTTAAAGCCATGTTGGAAGCCAAGCCCAACGATAAAAGCGCTGGACACGTTGATTCAATCAATTCAGTTATCAAGACTGCTGGAGCCATGATGGATAACACTTACGACCAAGAACACCATTTGTCCCCATACAACTGCTACGCCGACGAGAAGCTGACCCAGCCTACCCAGTGTTATGCTTCCTCGGCCATTGGTGATGGTGCTTATTTGTACTTGGATGACCAAGTCAATGGTTTAGCAACCCTGGCCCGCCTAGGCCAAGCCATTCCCCGTACTTTCATCCTGAAGATTAGTGACTCAGCCGATAAGACGGTTTACCAATGGACGCAACCAAAGGCTAAGCAAGTTGTCAAAGCCGACGCAGCCTACATAGTCGATGACATGATGGCCGATCCTAACGCCAGCTACTTGAGCGGTTCATGTACTGCCACAAATTGCTATAGCTACAATGGAAAATTCCACCGTTACAACGGTTGGCACTTCGCCATCAAGACTGGTACCACCAACGACGGCTACGACGGCTTGATGTCCAGCTGGTCAACTAAGTATGCTATGACCGTATGGGTCGGAAACCACACTCGTCGCGTCACCCTGCACAACTTTATGGAGAATTTGACGGAGCCTATGGTCAAACCATGGATGGAATACGCCCACCGTGATTCCAAACCGCAAAACTGGGTGGAACCCAAAACCGTCAAGTCCGAACCAGCTTATATCCAGCGCAGCCACATCCACTACGGAGATGTTGAGCCCGGACCAACCAACGACCTCTTCCCATCATGGTACATTGGCGGCCACAGCAACCAAAAGTACACGGCCCAGACTATTGACCGCGTGTCCGGCAAGTTAGCCACCAGCTGTACACCAGGTGCCGCCAAAGAAGTACAATCCAATGGTAATGTTGCGTCATGGAATATCGACTTATTCCACGGTGGCCTGCCCAATATTGGCAGCAGCGGTGCCAGCAATAGTACGACTACTGGCAGCAACCCGACTGACGATGTTCACAATTGTAATGACAGCCCGCCAACCGTTACCTTGACCGCGCCAAATACCTGTAATACCAGTTGTGTGATTACGGCTACAGTTACACAAGGGACGCATCCGCTAACTGATACGCTGTACCCGCAGTACCCAGGCAAAGTCGTCTTTACACTTGGAGGAAAAACGATTTACGGCCAGCACGTTAAAGATTCCCCAAGCACCGTGTCATTTACCTATAAACCGACGGCCAGTGGTAGCGGCACACTAACCGCGACCGTTGTAGACAGCGTGCTTTACCAGGGAAGCGCCAGCCAAACCCTGAGCTACTCGGTTCCACCCCCGCAAAATAGCGGCAACAATAACCTGAACCTAAAGGTAGATAGCCACAACGCCCTAAATGGCACGGCGGACCTTAGTTGGACTTCAATCACCGGGGCGACCTATGATTTGTGTTGGACCGGACCTACCACCGGATGCGATTATGGAATTACAGGAACGTCCGATACGATTGGTAGCCCTGGTTCACCGCTGTCACCAGGGCACTACACAGCCAATTTAACTGCTAAAGATAGCGGTAACAACCCGATAGCTACTGACAACAAGTCCTGGAACCAATAGCCAGAGCTAATCTTTTTCGAGGAACTGGTTTAGCGCGCTACGGACGTCACTAACACCTGATAAGCCGGGGATTTTTTGGTCGGATTTAATAATCGGACCGATGGCACCGTCAAATCCTAATTTTTTGGCTTCGCTCAAACGCCTATCGGCGTGCGGCACATGCCGGACTTCACCGGACAAACCAACCTCACCAAATACAACCGCGTTCTTTCTTAACTGCAGTCCCTTAGCAGCCGAGCCAATGGCTAAGCAAATCGCCAGGTCGGCAGCTGGTTCGGTGATTTTGATGCCTCCAACGATGTTGATGTAAATGTCGTGCTCGGCAAGACTTAGTTTGGTGCGGCGCTCCAACATGGCAACCAGCAGGTTCAGGCGGTTCAAATCAAACCCGCTGGCTGCCCGCTTAGGATAGCCGTAGCTGGTTTTATTGACTAAAGCCTGGACTTCTACCAGCAACGGCCGTGTGCCTTCAAGCGTAGCCAACACGATAGACCCGTCACTCACCTGCCTTTCGGCCAACAGCGCGGCTGATGGGTTTTCGACCGGCTGGAGTCCCTGTTCACTCATTTCAAAAATGCCAGCTTCATTGGTACTGCCAAAGCGGTTTTTGATGGCCCTTAGCAATTTGAAGCCGCCGTAGCGGTCGCCTTCCAGCTGTAATACCACGTCAACTACGTGTTCCAGGACTTTTGGCCCGGCGATTGAACCTTCTTTGGTAACGTGGCCGACTAGCAAAACTGCGGTGCCGGATTGCTTGGCCGCTTGGGTTAGCAGCTGGGTGCTGCCGGTGATTTGCGGGACGCTGCCGGCTGCCGAGCTGATTTGGGCTACGCTCATAGTCTGGATAGAATCAACGATTACCAGCTTATAATCACCGCCGGCAATGGTGGCTGCAATGTCGTCAGCCGCAGTACTGGTTGCCAATTGCATTTCGGCCCGTTCGGTTCCCAGCCGCGAAGCTCGCATGCCAATTTGGTGCGCCGACTCTTCACCGCTAACGTACAGTACTGGCACTTTGGCGGCCACATGATAAGCCAGCTGCAACAGCAAAGTACTTTTACCGATGCCAGGCTGGCCGGCCAAAAGGTTCACACTTCCAGCCACAATGCCGCCACCCAAGACATCATCGACGTCGTTTAGGCCAGTTGATAAGCGGTCTTGGTCGCGACCGGCCGCAACGGTAACGGATTTCGGTTGCAGAACATGGCCTGATTTTACGGCTTGGGCTACGCCACTGGAAGTAAGTTCTTCCTGGATGGTGTTCCACTCGCCGCAGACGCTGCACTTGCCCGCCCAGCTGGCGCTGACGGCTCCACAGTTGCTGCAAACGAATCTACTGGCTGTTTTTTTGGCCACAAAACCTCCTAAAGTTCTTCTAGTGTACACCTAAAAAGTTAACTATTGATTAATTGGCTTGGTGTTGTTGCTCAGTTCGTTGGCCAGCTGGTCTTGCTCGAGCGCTACGGCATTTCGGCTGACTACTAGTTGGTTGTACTGGTTGATCAGCGCTTTCAGGCTGCTGACTTCGCTGTTGTAGCTATTAACCAAGCCATTATAGGTGGGCACGCCGTTATTGTAATCGGTATAGTCGCCACGGTTTTTTTCACCCAACAACTTCGATTGTTCAGCATTGAGTTGGCTGAGCTTAGTCTTCAGGTCGGATTCTTTGGCAGTAATTTGCGCCTTCCAAGTGGATAACTGGGCGTCATCCCGGCTGATAGTATTTTGGCGTGAGGTAAATTCGCCTTGATAAGCAGCCGCATAGGCCGTAACTTTGGATCGGTCAGTAAAGTAGCGCCGGTAATATTTCTCTAGTTTACTCGGCAAATTAGCGACCTCGGTGCCAAATACTGAGTGCATTTCATTAACTACTTCCGTCGGTTCAGTCTTTTTATAGGAGTCCATGGTGGCAATCAGGCGCGGATCTTTGAGGTCGTGCTTGTAATAATCCATTAGCCAGCCGTCGACTTGATCGCGTTCGTTTTTGCTCAGCCGGTCATAAGCGGCGTGCAGCATTTCGTGGGCCGCAGTCACTTGCTCTACGCCGTCGAGACGCGGGTCATTAACGCTCAACAAAAATATGCCTTTCTGGTTGCTGTGATAGCAGCCTAAGACAATTGTCTGCTCACCGCCATTATTGGGACAGGGGGCGGCAAATGATGCTTTTTGGTCAATCGCCGGCTCATTGACGTAGAAAACCTTGCGGGCGTACGACGTCATCGTGTCTTGCGTAGCTAGTTGGGCGATCGCAACTGGCGCGTGATAATGCCACAGCCGCCACCGGTCGAAAATATTTTGGCGATTGAGCATGACCAAGCCCACCAGCACACACCAAAAAATAACGATGGCAAAGCTGGCTAGCTGTCCAAGACCTTGTTGATTTTTCTTATTCAGCAACTGTGGCGTAAGTAAGTTCACTGTTTTTGTTCTTGCTTGTTACCTGTATGATATCACCTTTAACGTATTTGTCGTCCAGCATTTCGAGCGCCAGGTGGTCTTCAATGGTGTCCTGGATTAGCCGACGCAGCGGACGAACACCGTTATGGGCATCGTAACCGTTATCCAGCAGGTACTGCTTGGCGCCAGTGTTAAGTTGGATACTCAGGCCTTTGCGCTGCAATCGCGATTTTAGTTCGTCAATTTGCAGGTCGATGATCTTGTAGATGTCTTTTTGGGTCAGGGCGCGGAAGACAATAGTTTTATCGATACGGTTCAAAAGCTCCGGGCGCAGCAGCTTCTTTAGCTGGTCACGGACGTGCGACTCGTTAGCGGCGTGGAGTTCATCCAGGTCTTTCTTGTCGCTGCTGCTATTGGCGTGGAAACCAAGGTTAGCTTCTTTTTGCAGCTTTTCGGCGCCGATGTTGCTGGTCATGATCACAATGGTGTTAGTAAAGTCAATTTTGCGACCCTTGGCGTCACTCAGGTAACCGTCTTCCAACATCTGAAGCAGCATGTTGAAGACATCTGGGTGGGCTTTTTCAATCTCGTCGAACAGCACCAGGCTGTACGGCTGGCGGCGGATTTTGTCGGTTAGTTGGCCGCCGTCGTCATAACCAACATAACCAGCCGGCGCACCAACCAGGCGTGACACGTTGTGGTGCTCGTTGAACTCGCTCATGTCGATTTTGACTAAAGCGTTTTCCGATCCAAAGAACTCGCGAGCCAATACACGAGCCAGTTCGGTCTTACCAACACCGGTCGGGCCCAGAAAGATGAACGAACCAATCGGCCGTTTGTCGCTGCCAATTCCCGAACGGTTGCGGCGAATGGCCCGCGATACGGCTTCGACGGCTTCCTGCTGGCCAATGACGTATTTTTCCAGTGTCTTTTCGAGTGTCAGCAAGTACTTGGCTTCGCTGCGAATGACCTTTTTGACCGGCACACCAGTAATACGCGACACGACATCGGCCAGGTCTTCGCTGGTGACGATCAGGCGCTTGTCTTGCTTGTTGGTGGCACGCAGCTTGTTCAGCTGTTCGGTGATCTGCGAAGCCCGGGTTTTGGCGCGGGCAGCGCGTTCATAGTCTTCGGCGTCAACGGCTTCGTCGATTTGGGCGTTCACCAATTTCATTTCTTTCTGTAGCTTGCGGACTTCGGGGCTGGTCTTACCCTTATCGACACGCAAGTGGGCGGCGGTTTCGTCTACAAGGTCAATAGCCTTGTCTGGCATGAAACGGTCGTTGATGTAGCGCTTGGCCAGCGTAACGGCGTCTTCCAGGACTTCGTCGCTAATTGTGACGCCATGGAAATTTTCGTAGTGCTTGCGCAGGCCTTTTAGGATAGCCAGGGTTTCGCTGGGCGTAGTTTCCGGTACTTGGATGGGCTGGAAACGGCGCTCCAGGGCGGCATCCTTTTCGATGTGTTTGGTGTACTCGGTAGTAGTGGTAGCGCCAATCAACTGGATCTTGCCGCGGGCCAGGGCCGGCTTCAGAATGTTTCCGGCGTCCATGGCGCCTTCAGCGGCTCCAGCGCCAACAATTAGGTGCAGTTCATCAATGAACACAATGGTACGGTTGTCTTTCTCCAGTTCGGCCATGACTTTTTTGAGGCGCTCTTCGAATTCGCCACGGTATTTAGTGCCAGCGATCATGCCGGCCAGGTCGAGCATAATGATGCGCTTGTCGAGCAAGCTGTCCGGCACGTCTTCAGCCACAATCCGTTGGGCCAAGCCCTCTACAATGGCGGTTTTGCCAACGCCTGGTTCGCCGATCAGTACCGGGTTGTTTTTGGTGCGACGGTTCAAAATGGTAATCACCCGGCGAATTTGGGCTTCACGGCCGACAACCGGGTCAAGCTTTGCCTGGCGCGCCAGTCCGGTCAGGTCGGTTCCAAAAAAGTCCAATGCTGTCTTTTTGCCGGATTTTTTGCTGCGGCGAGAGGTGGCAGCGCCTTCTTGTTCCTCGTATTGCTGGCGATTTAGGAATTGTTCAATCTCGTTGGTCAGCGCGTCAACGTTGACGTTCATGTCACGCAGCAAGATCGTAGCCCGGGCATTCTTTTGGCTGAGGATGCTATATAGAATGTGCTCGGTACCGCAGTATTCCTGGCTGTAATCTTGAGCTACGTCATAAGCCATCTTGAGCGTCAATTTGGCGGTTTCGCTTAATCCTTTGGCACCCACATTTATAACCAGAGTTTTTGGCGTCATATTTAGCGCCAGACGGGCGCGGTCGAGCGTCACGCCGACGCCTTCCAGAATTTTGCTGCCCATGCTGCCATCCTGGGCCAGCAAGCCTAGCAAGAGGTGCTCGGTGCCCACGTAAGCGCTGCCAAAGCTGCGGGCAATGGCGTCAGCGTGCTTCAAACTTTGCAAAGCGTTATTTGTGAGGTGGTTCAGGAATTCCTGGAAGTCTGGACTGTTTGGCATCATAACTTCGTTTCTCCTTGTCCTCGGCCTTTTTGTAGATCAATAAACTGAAAATAGCCTTACAAATATTGTAGCACTTGGCACTCGCACGTCAAGAGTGCTAATTTACTTTGGTGAGTTACAGCATGGGCAACGCTTGAAGTGTGCGCACGTGCATCATGTGGTTCAGCGGGTCGGCCGCCAAAAAGGCTGGTCCCCAATTTTGGCAAGCCTCCATAGGTTCGACAATATGTCGTGGAAATTTAGCCTGAAAATCTTCATGAAGTTTTGTCACGGCCGCTTCATCGTTCACTATTACTTCGACGCCGGTAGCCAAAATAGGCCTAGACAGGCGTATACCCTGGGAATAGCGGCTATTCAGCCAGCCTTCCGCGTCCATGGTATATACTTTTTGGGTTAGAAGTGTGTTGCTGAAAATGTAGCTAAAAGCCTCTCGTGCTTCTTTTGGTCGAACGGCTAAACCACTCGGGCTACCGAGGTCCTCGACCGGCCAGCCGAGCTCGCCGTAAAAGCCTCGCAACCGTCGAGTAATAGTCTCACCATTTGGAATGCTAACTTCCAGTCGCGGTGTATGCACGATCATATACAAAGTTTACGCTCACAAACCAACCAAGAAAATTGCTTACGGTTGTAAAGTATCTCATTTGAGGTTATAATATTATTCTTGAACCTATGTCTGAAGTATTACGATCACCTCACAAAACCAAGCGAGCCACCACGGCGGCTGTTTTCGGCACGTTTCTTCCCCTACTTGTTAGCAACTCCGCCCAAGGCACGGCGGCTGAACACACCAGCGAGGAGATCAAGCTCTATTTTGTAGACCCGCAATACGACAAGCATCAGCGGTGTTACTACGAAACAAACTTGAAGCGTCCCGACCAAGATCCCGGCCAGTTCAGGTTTTTGGGTTTGGCTTTATGTCGCAATCAACACGAGCGCGAAACTTTAACAGGCCAGGTATCGGTGACTAAACCAAACGGTGACTACTTCTGGGTAGATGGCACATATTACCTGGGCCATGGTCATACTAAAAATGGCAAATATAGCTATCT
>DASZPJ010000037.1:0-3963 GCA_035550295.1 Saccharimonadales bacterium (SeqCode) | reverse complement strand
AAGCGTGACGAAGGCCTGAAAGACGATGCAGTAATTGCCATTTTTGCCAAAGAAGCCAAAAAGCGCCAGGAAAGCGCTGACTTGTATAAGCAGGGTGGCAATAACGAAAAGGCTGAAGCCGAGCTGACCGAAAAAGCACTCATAGAAACCTACCTGCCAGCACAATTATCAGAAGATGAGGTTGCCAAATTAGTTGACGAAGCTATAGCCGCAACTGGTGCCAGCGGTCCGGCTGGCATGGGCCAAGTTATCGGCCAGGTCAAAGCCAAAGCCGGCGCCAGCGCCGATGGTGCTGTGATTGCCCGGATTGCCAAGGAGAAACTAGCGTGATTCTACTAATGGGAATTGCCGGCAGCGGCAAAGGCACCCAAGGCCAATTTTTGGTCGATCAGCACGGCTATCATGCTGTGGTGATGGGCGATGTAGTGCGGGCCGAAATGACCGACGACCAACGAGCGCGAGTGCTGCAGGGTGATCTGTTGCGCGATGACGAAATCATTGCCATGCTCGACGCTAGCTTGGCTAAGATCGATGACCTGAACCATGTTTTATTGGATGGCTTTCCGCGCACAGTTCCGCAAGCTGAGTGGCTTTTGGACCAGGCGCAGGGTGGTCGTTTTGAAGTCAAAGACGTATTTCACTTAGTTGCTAGCCGGGAAGCCGTGAAAGCTCGTTTGCTGGACCGTGCCCGCGCCGACGACAACGATGCGGCCATCGAAAAGCGCTTCGACGAATACGAAAAAGCTACAGCTCCAATCATTGAATGGCTGGAAGCCCACGGTGTTAAAGTCGTCAATATCAACGCTGAACAACCAGTCGAAAAAGTCAGTGCTGACATTATGCAGCAGCTCGAAGGCTAAGATGATCACCAAAGTCAAAACCGCCCAAGAGATCAAGTCGATGCGCGAAGCCGGCGCCATGCTAGCGACTGTCCTAAACTTATTGAAAGACAAACTAGAGCCAGGCATGAGCACCAAAGATTTGGCGATGATGGCGGCCCGCGAACTTGAAGCCTTAGGCGGCAAACCCAGTTTCCTGGGCTACCAAGGTTTCCCGGACGTTATTTGCATATCGGTAAACGAAGAAGTCGTGCACGGCATCCCGCGCGCCGACCGCATTATAAAAGAAGGTGACTTGCTGGGCCTGGACTTTGGTGTGACAGTCGACGGCATGGTTACTGATTCGGCAATCAGCGTGATTGCCGGCCGGCCAAAACGCCAGGGCGACATTCGTTTGCTGGAACGAACCAAGCAAGCCATGGAAGCCGGCATTTTTGCCCTGCATGACGAAGTCCGTACTGGCGACATTGGTGAAGCCATCGAAAACTTTTTAAAACCTTTCCATTATGGGATTGTTCGTGACTTGGTCGGCCACGGCGTCGGCCACGAGCTGCACGAAGACCCCAACATTCCGAATTACGGCCGGGCTAACACCGGTCCGTGGTTAGAAAAGGGCATGACGATCGCCATCGAGCCAATGGTCACGCTGGGCGGCGAAAAGGTCTACATTGCCGACGACGGCTGGACGGTGGTTACGGCTGACCACTCTAGGTCGGCACATTTTGAGCACACTGTCCTGATCACCCAGGACGGCGCCGAAATCCTGACCACCACAAATTAATGTATAGTAGATTTTATGGCTAAATCAGATTCTCGTCAGCTTATCGTTTCCGGTAAAGACATGAAGTGCCATCACTGTGGCGGACCAATGCGCCAGATCAGCTGGAAGGTTACAGCCGGTTCGCATGACGCTGGCAAAGAAGTAGAACAGACGGTTTACCAGTGCCCGGAAGACAAAAATACCATTTGTATTGAACTGACCACCGGTGACCCATCGGAATTTGCCTACGATCCCAGCAAAGACACTGAAGCCTTCGACAGCTGAGCCGGCTTGCCCTTGCGGAACCAATAGCGCTATACTTTAGCCAAGATGAACCAAGATTACTTTATAGGCCTTGACATAGGCACCAGCACGGTTCGCTGCGTGGTTGGTATGTTTGACCCGAACGGTGGCAGCATGCCGTCAATCATCGGGCACGGCCAGGCGCCAAACCAGGGTATGCGCCGCGGCGTAGTGGTGCATGCCGATGACGCTGCCGAAGCCATCCTCAAAGCTGTAACCGAAGCCGAACGGATTTCCGGCAAACCGATCAAGCACGCTACAGTGAACGTAAACGGCAGCCACGTTGAAGGCATCAACTCTGAAGGCGTTATTGCCATTAGCGCTGCCAACCGCGAAATTACCGCTGAAGACCGCTTGCGTGTCGAAGAAGCGGCGACGATTGTTAGCCTGCCGGCCAACCGCGAAATAGTCCAGTTCTTCGCCAAAAACTACAGCCTGGATGGCCAACGTAACATCAAAGACCCGGTTGGTATGCATGGCGTGCGCCTGGAAGTTGACGCCCACATTGTGACGGCTTCGTCACCGAATTTGCGCAATCTCGATATGGCACTAGAAAGGGCAGAAGTTGAAGCTACCCACCACACGGTTTCCAGCCTGGCCGCTGCCGAAGCGGTGTTGACCCGCCAGCAGCGTGAAGCCGGCACGGCGCTAATCGACATCGGCGCCGGTACGACCAATTTGATTGTTTTCGAGGACGGCGAAGTACAGCACGTAGCCGTTTTGCCAATTGGCGGCCAGCATATCACCAACGACCTGGCTATTGGGTTAAAAACCGACATCGACATTGCCGAACAGGTCAAAGTCCAGCATGCCGACTTGCACACCAATCCCAAGAAAATGAATGCCATGGTCAAAGTCGGCGACAAGGCTTACAGCTTCCAGTTCGAAGAAATCGCGCTGGTGGTTGAAGCCCGGGTTGATGAATTATTAGAGTATGTCGATAAAGAGCTGCAGAAGATCAAGCGTTCACGCAAATTGCCCGGCGGCATTGTCATAACTGGCGGCACATCCAAAATGCCAGGTATTGATGAGTTTGCCCGCGACAAGTTGCAACTGCCGGCTCGGGTTGGCAAGCTGCAAAATATCGGCGGTTTGGTCGACACGGTTGAGGATGCCGGCTTCACCGCGGCGATTGGTTTAATGCTCTTAGACATGCTTCTTTTGCCAGCTTTGCCGCCGGTTAGTGGCCGCGGCAGCCAACAGGCCAAGGCCTTCCTGGGCGGTTTGTTCAGTCGGTTTAAGTAGTAAATTCGCGACTGTATACATATATAAGAGTGCCTGTATAAAACTTTGATGAGTTTTGTGGAACGACCGATTTTTGGATTTTTTGCCTGTGCAAATTTGTTGAACTTCAGCGGTAGTTGGGCTATACTACAGGTATTATTTAGGGTATTTGCGAGGTAAAAGTTATGGCCGAAATGGTCGCACCAGCTATAGAGACGTTTGCACAGATCAAAGTAATCGGCGTCGGTGGCGCTGGTGGCGCAGCTATCAACCGCATGGTTGAGGCGGGCATTGAGAATGTCGAATTCATCGCCATTAATACTGACGCCCAGGCATTGCACCACAGCAAAGCCCACAAAAAGATTCACATTGGCAAAGACGCTACCCGCGGCCTTGGCGCTGGCGCCGACCCAGCTGTTGGCGAACTGGCTGCCAGCGAATCACGCGATGATATCCGGGCTGCTATTGAAGGTGCCGACATGGTCTTCGTAACAATTGGTGCTGGTGGTGGAACGGGCAGTGGCGGTGGCCACGTGGTGGCCGAGATCGCTAAAGACCTTGGCATCCTGGTAGTTGGTTTCGCGACCAAGCCATTTGCCTTTGAAGGCGAAAAGCGCCGCAAGAACGCGGAAATCGCAATCGACAAATTGCGTGACGCTGTCGATACGCTGATCATTATTCCTAACGACCGCTTGTTGCAAACCATCGACCGTGACACGCCGCTGATGGAAGCCTTCAAGGTAGCCGATGACGTGCTGCGCCAAGGCGTGCAGGGCATTTCTGATTTGATCACCGTCCACGGTTTGATCAACCTCGACTTTGCTGACGTCAAAGCCG
>DASZPJ010000036.1:0-3795 GCA_035550295.1 Saccharimonadales bacterium (SeqCode) | reverse complement strand
CGGCGAAGATCGGGCTATCGAGGCCGCCAAACAAGCTATCGAATCGCCACTACTGGAAGTCTCTATCGACGGCGCCCGTGGCATCCTGTTCAACGTTATTGGTGGCAACGACCTGAGCATGCACGAAATTAACGCCGCTGCCGAAACCATTACTGCTGCTGCCGACCCAGACGCCAACATTATCTTTGGTGCAACAATCAACCCAGAACTCGACGGCGAAGTCATCATTACAGTTGTGGCTACTGGCTTTGACGCTTCTTACTACGCTGCCCGCGGCGAAGGCAAGAGTAGCAGCAAAGCCCACCGCGAACCAGTCCTGACTGGCGCAACAGTCACTTCTACGCGTGGCGAAGAAAAAGACCTGGCGGCCATCGACATGGACCTAGATGACGACCAGCCAACTGCTTCTGACTTCCACGATGATGATTCCAAAATTCCTAACATCTGGTCAATCAGCGACGATGACGACAAAGACGACAGTAAAAAGGCTGATGATAAAGATGAGCAGAAGGACAGCAAAGACAAGTCCGACGATGACGACGATGAAGTCAAGGTTAGCCTGGAAGACGACCTGGAAAAGCCATCATTCCTACGCCGATTGAGCCGCCGCCGCAAAGGCGATGACGACGCTAGCGACATTAATGGCTCCTCCGACGACGAATAGATAGATCTGTTAGCTCGTAATAAATAATACAGCGTTAAATTGCTTGCAAAACGCTATGGCTGGGGCTATATTAGAGAAACACGCCACTATATGTGGGAAAACACAAAAGCCGCGTGCGCACATTAAGTAACTATAAAGACCCGAAAAATAGCCTAGAAATACGCTTTTACAACCAATTTTGCGCATAATTTTTTTGTACAAAATCGATTCCAAAAGCCGTTCGTGGCTGATCGGGCAGGAGGCAGCATGAAATGCAACCAATGCCAAAGCGAGGACATCAAAGTGATCGAATCGCGCGATGTGGCAGAGGGTCAAGCCATCCGTCGCCGCCGTATGTGCAACAATTGCGGGGAACGCTTTACGACTTATGAACGTTTAGAACGTCCGCAGCTGATCGTCATTAAGAATGACGGCACAAGGCAACTGTTTAATCGCACCAAGCTTCTGGCCGGCCTGTACCGCGCCTGCGAAAAGACATCAGTCACCAGCCTAGAACTGGAGAAAGTTGTCGATGCGATCGAGCAAGAGCTCTACGCCTGCGGCGACCAAGAAGTTCGATCCAACAAGATTGGCGAACTGGTGATGGACCAATTGGCCCGGCTGAACGAGGTGGCATATGTGCGCTTTGCCAGCGTCTACCGGCGCTTTACTGACATCGAAGGTTTCGAAAAAGAACTTTCCATAGTCAAGCAAGGCAAACACATTGTCGCAGAGAGTTAAGCAAGGCAGCTTCATGCTTGGCACATCTTGGGCGAAAAGTTCCGAGCCGCGCTCACCGTACCTTAAGTACGGTTCGCTTACGGTTCTCGCTTTTCACCACAAGCTGCACTCAAGCAAGAACCTGCCACTCACTTAGTTTTCGAAGATCCAAGATCCAAGAACTAAGATCGAGAAGGCTTGACAGCTCTCTCCGCTTTCGAATACACTAACGGTGACTATTCGAGGTCGTAGAGAGCTCGTACGGATAGGGTCAGAACTGAGAGACTGATTCTTCCAGAACTCTAAACAAAAACTTAACAAAATTTACAAAAAAGAGGTGCGCCAATCAGGCAGGGGCCTGAGTGGCTATAAGAAAAGAGGGAAATTAACTATGGCACAGACAACTTCGTTGGGTGTAACAAGGCTCTTTACGCCCGCAAAATCCAAAGCGTACGACCAACTAAAATGGGTCAAACGCGACTCTATCATCAAGAATCCAATGAGCGACACGCCGGTTTTCGAACAGAAGGGCGTCGATTTTCCAGAGGGTTGGTCGCTTAATGCCATCAACATTGTGGCTCAAAAATACTTCACTGGCACACCCGGAACAAAAGGAAGAGAAAGTTCACTCCGGGATCTTATAGATCGGGTAGTAGACACTGTGACTCGCCAAGGTTTGCAAGAAGGTTACTTTGAGTCAGAACTAGAAGCCGAAGACTTCCGCGAAGAACTTAAGTACGTCTTGGCTACCCAACGCGCGGCTTTCAACAGCCCGGTTTGGTTTAACATCGGTGCACCGGAACGTGCCCAGCAAGCCAGTGCTTGTTTCATCCTCGGTATTGAAGACACTATGCCAGCTATTCTTAACTGGTATGTCGAAGAAGGCATGATCTTCAAAGGCGGTTCAGGATCGGGCATTAACATCAGCCCTATCCGCTCTTCTAAAGAACAATTGGGCAAGTCCGCCGGTACAGCCAGCGGCCCGCTATCTTTCATGCGTGGTGCCGATGCCAGCGCCGGTGCCATTAAGTCTGGTGGCAAAACCCGCCGGGCAGCTAAAATGGTCATCCTCAACGTTGACCACCCGGATGTTGAAGAATTCATTTGGAGCAAAGCCATCGAAGAGCGCAAAGCCCGCGACCTGCAAAGTCTCGGCTGGGACATGAGCCTGGACGGCAAAGACAGCTTTAGCATCCAGTACCAAAACGCCAACATTTCGGTCCGCGTTACCGACGAGTTCATGCAAGCCGTCGAGAACGATGACGATTGGGATTTGCGCGCTGTTACTAACGGCAAATCAGTCAAAAAAATCAAAGCTCGCGACCTGTTCCGCCAGTTCGCTGAAGCCGCTTGGGAATGCGCTGACCCGGGCATGCAGTTCGACACCACTATTAACAAGTGGCACACTACGCCGAACGCCGGCCGCATCAATGGTTCCAACCCTTGCAGCGAGTACATGCACCTCGACAACTCAGCCTGTAACTTGGCCAGCCTCAACTTGCTCAAGTTCCTAAAAGACGACAATACCTTTGACGTAACGGCTTTCATTCACACCACTGAATTGATCTTTACGGCTCAGGAAATCCTGGTCGGTTACAGCGAATACCCAACCGAATCAATCACCAAGAACGCCAAAGCTTACCGCGAACTCGGCATCGGCTACGCCAACCTGGGCGCGCTCCTGATGGCGCTTGGTTTGCCATACGACTCTGACGAAGGCCGTGCAATTGCCGCCGCCCTAACTGCGCTTCTGACTGGCCAAAGCTACGCTACTAGCGCCAAGATCGCCCACCGGGTTGGACCGTTTGCCGGTTTTGCCAAAGACCGCGAAGGTATGCTGAATGTCTTGCGCATGCACCGTGCTGAAGTCAGCAAAATCGACGCCAGCCTGGTTCCAGAAGAGTTATTGAGCGCTGCAGCCAGCGCTTGGGACGACGCCGTCGAACTTGGTGAGCTGTATGGCGTACGCAACAGCCAGGCTTCAGTCCTGGCTCCAACTGGCACCATCGGCCTGATGATGGATTGCGACACGACTGGTATCGAGCCGGATCTAGGTCTCGTTAAAGTCAAAAAACTAGTTGGTGGCGGTACGATGAGTATCGTTAACCAAACGGTGCCGCGCGCTCTAACCATCCTTGGTTACAGCCAGGCACAAATCGACGACATCGTGGCTTACATCGATGAAGAAAAGACCATCCTTGGCGCACCGCACTTACAAAAAGGCCACGAAGCCGTCTTTGCTTGCTCAATGGGTGACAACTCGATCCATTACTTGGGCCACGTCAAAATGATGGCCGCTGTCCAGCCATTTCTGTCTGGCGCTATCAGCAAAACCGTCAACATGCCAGAAGAAGCCACCGTCGAAGACATCGAGCAAATACACATCGACTCCTGGAAGATGGGCCTCAAAGCCGTCGCTATTTACCGCGACA
>DASZPJ010000035.1:0-11521 GCA_035550295.1 Saccharimonadales bacterium (SeqCode) | reverse complement strand
TGGTTGGTCCTGCAAAAACCATGAGATAATTGGTTCATGATTGCCACACTTTCTGGAGTTGTCAGCGAAAAACTAAATGACCAAGTTGTGTTGGAAGTTGGTGGCGTTGGTTACGGGCTAATGGTGACTGAAGAAGATTCTGCTAAGTTGATTACTGGCGATCCGGCCAAACTCTACGTTCATGAACACATACGCGAAGACGCACACGACCTTTACGGCTTCACATCAATTACTACCAAACAGCTTTTTGAGCAGCTACTGAGCGTCAAAAACGTCGGGCCAAAAGTGGCTTTGGCGGTTCTCGGAATTGGATCGGCTGACAAAGTCCGTATGGCAATCGCCAGCGGTGACGTTAAAATTTTGCAAAGCGCCAAAGGGGTTGGTAAGCGTGCCGCCGAACAAATGGTAGTGGAGCTGCGCGACAAAGTTGGCCTGGCTGCTAGCGAAGGTGCTGAAGCGATTGTGAACCGCGGCAGTGTCGATACCGCCGACGAAGCCGTCCAAGGCTTGCTGGCTCTGGGCTACACCGAAGCCGACGCCCAAACCGCCCTTCACGGCATTGATCAAAAATTGCCAACGGAAGAACGCATCAAGCAAGCCCTCAAGGCACGCTAAAAAACTTACACCCATATCCCGCCAGCGACTTATAATAAGTACATGGCAAAAGTTCCTAACATCAAATTACCTGACGGCCGCAGTATTCCACAAATTGGCTTGGGGCTTTGGAAAGTCAAAGACAAAGCCGAGTTTGACCGATCATTCGACGCAGGCGTGGAGTATGGCTATAGGCATTTTGACAGCGCCCAGATTTACCAGAACGAGCATTTCTTGGGTGAAGCTTGGCGACGCCACGATTTAAAGCGCGAAGACATATTCATCACCACCAAAATTGCAGTCGACCACTTTGGCTACAAACGCGCCCAAGCTACCATCCAGCCATCGCTCGACAAACTCCAGACAGATTACGTTGACCTGCTGTTGTTACATTTTCCGGTGCCGGTTTTGCGCAAGAAGACCTGGCAGGTTGCTGAAGAAGCATTGAAAGCCGGCCAAGCCAAATCCATCGGCGTCAGCAACTATACAATTCGACATTTGGAAGAGATGAAAAATTACGCCAATATCATGCCTAGCGTCAACCAGGTGGAACTGCATGTCTTTTTGCAACAACCAGAACTCGTTGATTATTGCCGCGAAAATAAAATCCAAATAGAAGCGTACTCGCCTCTAGCTCACGCCCACGAGATGACTGATAAAACTATTCTGGCAATTGCCCAAAAACACGGCAAAAGTTACGCCCAGGTGATGCTGCGCTGGCTTATCCAACAGGACTTCGTAGTTTTGCCCAAATCAGTTACTCCAAAACGTGTCCAGGAAAACATCGACATCTTCGATTTTGAACTCGACAAAAACGACCTGGACCAAATCGCTAAACTCGACCGCGACCTGCGTACCTGTTGGTCACCAGTCCATGTCCCCTAAAACTACGACAACTAAGCTATAATATTAGCTAATGATAGTTATCACTGGCGCAAGCGACGGTCTCGGGCTGGAAGTTGCCAAACTCTACAAGGCTGCCGGCAAGACAGTAGTAAACGTTTCTCGTCACGAATCGAAATACGCCGATGTTAACTTGCTGCATGATTTACGCAAAGGTTCCGAGATTACCGCTGCCGCGAATGAAATTATGGCTCTAAAGGAGCCACTTGAAGTGCTGATCAATTGTGCCGGTGTTTATACCAATGAGCCGCTTGGCCAGATTACAGAAGAAGAAATTAAACGCAATATGGCTACCCACGTGAAGGCGCCGATTTTACTGGTTTCAACGATGATAGATCGTATTAAACGTGATGGTACGGACGTTGCTAACGTAGTCTCGGCGGTGGCAACCAAAGCTAATCCGAACGAAGCTGTCTATGGCGCTTCCAAGTGGGCTTTGCGCGGCTTTACTCAAAATCTGCAGCTGGAGCTCAAAGACACCTCTTGCCGGGTTATTGGGTTTTATCCGGGTGGCTTTGGGACTGATTTGTTTTTAAAAGCTACGGGCAAAGATGTCGACCGCGAAAAATTTATGCGTGCTGCCGACGTTGCACTGTGCCTGAAGCAGTTATTGGATTTGCCTAGGAATATTGAGATTTCCGAGATCATCCTTAATCGAAAGAATCCGAAATGATCGATCGTATTGTGAATGCTGGCGCAGAGCCGGAAGAGCCGCAAGAAGTTGAGCTGGAAGTCACGCTACGACCACGGGATTTTGCTAACTACATTGGCCAGGAGCGTATCAAGAAAAACCTGCTGCTGTCGATTGCCGCTGCTAAAAAACGCGACGAGCCGCTGGATCACGTTTTACTTCATGGTCCGCCCGGGCTTGGTAAAACCACGCTGGCGAATGTAATTGCCAATGAGATGGGCGCGCAGATTCGGATCACATCTGGCCCGGCCATCGAAAGAGCGGGCGACCTAGCCAGCCTGCTGACCAACCTGGCGGACGGAGACATCTTGTTCATCGACGAAATTCACCGACTGAACCGCACCGTCGAAGAAGTTTTGTACAGCGCCATGGAAGACTTTAAACTCGACATCATGCTGGGCAAAGGCCCGAGCGCCCGCAGCTTAAGGCTGGACTTGCCGAAGTTCACTATCATCGGCGCGACTACACGAACAGGCAGCTTGGCAGCGCCGCTACGCGACCGTTTTGGCATGATACATCGCCTGGAATTCTATACACCGGACGAGATTCAAAAAATTATTGAACGCGCCGCCACGATTTTGAATGTAAAGATAGACAAACCGGCTGCGGCTGAACTGGCCCAAAGATCGCGACTGACGCCGCGCATTGCCAATCGCTTGCTAAAGCGCGTGCGTGATTATGCCGACGTTAACGGCGACGGCATAATCGACACCGTTATCAGCACCCAAGCTTTGCAACTGCTGGACATTGACCAACTTGGTTTGGACAATGCCGATCGGGCGCTGTTGGTAGCCATCATCGAAAATTACAAGGGTGGACCAGTTGGTGTCGAAACGTTGGCGGCATTAACCGCCGAAGAACGCGGCACCATCGAAGATTTTTACGAACCATACCTAATGCAAATTGGCTTGATAGAACGCACGCCACGTGGCAGGAAAGTTACGCCCAAAGCCTACAAACACCTTGGCAAAACGCCGGGCAAAGATAAGCAACAACCAACCTTGCTATAATTAAGCCTATGCAACCCCAAGCCCCGATTTCGCCAGAACAAGCCAAAGTTAGCAACACCCTGACAACTACCCAATCCGGAGAACGCACCGTCTTCAGTATTCGCCGCCATCCAATTGGCATTATTGGCATGTATGTTGGTGCCGGCCTTGTTTTGGTCGTAGCGGCCGTGTTGTGTTTTGTAGCACCATCGGCCATGAATACTACCTTGAGTTCCCAAACCAGTCGTGCGATAGACGCCGGCTTTTTAGTCGTTGCCCTGATTGACCTGGTCGTGGTCATGATATCGACTAAAGTTTACTGGGGAAACCAATGGGTGTTGACGACCGACAGCATCACGCAGATAAACCAAAACAGCTTATTTAGTCGCCAGTCCAGCCAGTTGTCGCTAGGCAATCTGGAAGACGTCACCGCCGAGCAAAACGGTATTCTGACCCACATGTTCAACTACGGATTGTTGAAAGTCGAAACTGCAGGTGAGCGTAGTAAATTCTCGTTTGCTTATTGCCCTAACCCTAACTTTTATGCGCAACAAATTTTGCAAGCACGTGAAGCTTTCGAGCAGGGTTTGGCCGAACGCGAAGGTTACGCCGTGACACGCATGCCACAGCAAGTGCCTTATCAAACTCAGGCTCCGGCCCAGCCAACACCACCGATTACGCCACCTCCGGTGCCGGCTGCTGAACCACCGCAGCAAGCCCAAGCGCCAATCCCATATCCTGCCACCCAGCCCGGACCATACATACCGCCAAGCGATGAAAGCGGCGGCGTTAATATCAACAGCCAACAATAGATTTGCTATTCCTGGAAAGGATTACTACGCGCTTGGTTGAACAAGCTCTGGACATTTACGCTGTTGTCTTTTAGCCGTTCGATTTTATCAACGACGGCTTGGTCTATCCTGGGCGAACTCTGCTGGCTGGTTTGGACCGCGCTTGTAACATCACTGGAGCTTGGATTGACGTCGCTAAGGTTGTTCATCTTAACAATCGTGTAACCATAAACCAGCCCGACGAAGACGAAGAACAGCATTACGCGGACTTGTAATAATTGGCCCAACAATATCATCGCTTGTTGCTTTGCGGTTTTAGAGCTGGCTTGTTTTTCGTTCATGGCTTTATGTACTCGTTAATGATTAGGCTGAAAGATAGCAGACTGGGATTGTCGGCGTTTGGAATCAGCGAAATGGATGTAACTTGGGCGGTGCGACGGTTCTGTTCAATTTGCTGCAAAAAGCTGATGAACTGCGAGTAGCTGACCGGGCTGTTAGCGTCCTGGTCGATAGTAATAGGCAGCTGGTAAATCCCTGACAAACCTTTGGCGGGAGTTAGCTGTGATAGTTTGACCCTAGAGCTAGACGCGCTGCTAGTGCCTTGGCCAAGCGCTGAACTGGGGAAGGTGATGTTGCTGAGCGTAATGCCACTTCTACTGGCAATGTTGACAATTTCGCGGACCGTTTCGGCCTGGTCTTTATCGGCCGGTACAATTGTTTTGGCAATGCTTTCCAGCTGGGCGTACTGTTTGATCTCTTTTTTAGCTTTGGCCAATGCTGCCTGCTGGCTGTCTAACACTTCGACTTGCAACTTTTGCTGCACCAGTTTTTGCGATCGCTCCTTCAAGATGCCAACCGTCATATGAGCGCCAAAAACCAGGGCGCAAGCCAACACGGCAATTGTGCCAACCATGCCAAAGAAGAGTTGCTTGGAATTCATCACTGAGCCGCCTTCTGGTTGATAAACAGGAATGGGTTGTTTGAGCCGAATAACGCCTGGATGGTAACGCTGCACGGGTAAGATGAGCTGCCGCTGCTGTTGCAGCCCACGTTTTCCAGGTCGGCTTTGGTAAACGTCTTGTTAGTTGGGTCAGTCAAGTTGGCTTGCAGCTGGGTGGCGGCCAGGTAGCTGGTGGCTTTAGCATCAATTTCGATGCCGCCACTGTCCTGGTTGATATCTAGACCAGTCAACACTACGCCATTGGGGATTTGTTCTGTAATCTGTTGCAGCAACTTGGAGAACAAGACTTCGCGGCTCAATACCTTCACCACCAAATTAAAGCTGGTGCTAATGTCTTTGATCTGGGCTTCTGTCTGGGTTTGGTCGTCGGCCTTTAGGATTTGCTGGGCTGCCTCGACCTGTTTGGCGTAACTGTCCGTCTCTTGCTTCATGGTGGCAATGCCATAAGTTGCGATCCCACCCAGTAGCACTAATGCAAAAACAAAGGCCCACACCCAGCGGATCAGCTGGCGGTTACGGTGCGCATACCGGTAAGATTCGCGGGTGTCGTTTGGCAGGAGATTAATCATGGCTAGTCAAACAACTTCCTATAGTTACCTACGCTTAAACCGGCAACGGTCGCAAACATCGGTTTGTCAGCTACTTCCGGTGGTTTAAGGTGGCCAACGTCCAAATATTGCCAAGGTTCGCAACGTCGCACTGCCAAGCGCAGCGAACTGGTTAAATAATCAGTTAAGCCTGGCATATTTGCGCCACCGCCCAATGTAATAACTTGTTTGATAGTCTGCTCGTTACCGTAACGCTCTTCGTAGTAGCGAATCATGCGGTGAATTTCTTTGATAATCTGTTTTAGGGTAGGCTCGAGAGCTTGCATAATTTCGGATTGGCGCTTGCTGGCACCCAGGCCGTAACGGGTTTTAATCAAGCCGGCTTCTTCGTTGCTGACGCCGAGTTTGCTTTGGATTGAGTCAGTAAAACTACGTCCACCACCCTGTACAGTACCAGTTACTAGAACGTGCTTGTCGAAGATACTCATGTCGGCCGACAGCGAGCCAAAGTCGATGATCACAGTTGGGATGTCACTTTGTGAATCCTGGGCAAACAGGCGCGAAGATGCATTGATGGTTGTTTCGACCAGCACAGCCTCTAAGCCCATGATTTGCGAAAGTTCCAGGTAAGAGTCAACAATATCGCGCGGCACTGCCACGGCAAACAGCTCGGTAGTGTCTTCGGTTTGGTTGATGATCTCGTAGTCTATGTACAAATCTTCCAGTGGCACCGGGATGTATTGCTCGGCTTCCAGGCGGACGGCTTCATCAAGCTCTTCATTACCAAGTCGTGGCAAGCTAATGTTGCGGGTGAAAGTCCGGTAAGCCGGGATTGTAACGGCCACCCGGCGGGTTGTAATATCACCGATCAGGCCATGCTTGAACAGTTCACCCATAGATTTGGCGATGATTTCCGGGGCAACGACCACGCCGTTATCAATGGCTTTAGGGTCAAATTTGGTCGCGCCGTAGCCAACCAGTTTGTGGCTCGATCCATACTCGTTGTTGGTAGCTTTTTCGCCCACTTGCATGACTTTTAACGAGCCATTCCCAATATCTAAGCCAAAGAACGGCTTGTCATGGAAGAAGTAAACGTTTTTTTTCGGCATGTGTTCCCACCACTGTTTTCAGTGCTTACGTTTATTATATTGGTCACTGCTTAGTTATACAACTGTTGGTAGGCCCGTATTGTCCAGGTGTATTGGCCGGATGACAGGGTAGTGCCAAAAGTCAGGTTGCCAGCACCGCTCAAGTCGACCGTTTGGCCGGCAACGGTTCCAACCAAACTGGCGCCGCTGACTTTTATCAGTCCCCAGTAAGCGTCGAAGATCATACCAGGCAAGACGCTGGCTCCACTGATGGTCACGGTTTGGGTGCCCATTGAATTGTAAAGGTCATTGCCGCTGATGCTGCTGCAATAGGCAGTCGTGGAAGTGGTACAGCTGTTGCTGCTCTTAAAGCTTATAAATTCAATGCCGGTGCCACTGGAGTTCTCAGTCAAAATACTGGCACCACTGATGGAAACTGTGCCGTCGACAATAATGACCGGACGGGTTGTACCCAAGCTGTTAGCTACGGTCATCAGTGACGAACCGCTTAGCGATAAGTTGCCAGTAATATAAACATTGCCGCTGACTGTCACTTTGCAAGTGCTGCTCAGGGATACATTACCTGTGAATTTCACATTGGCTGCCCAAGTCTTAGGTGTCAGCAAAGTACACCCGGATGTCGCGCTGGTTCCAGTCGCGGTGGTGGTGACGGCGTTGATTTGGGCCATACGGTCATAAGTCGGCATCTGGCCGATCGGCGCGGTACAGCCAGCCTTCAGGTTGGATATGCCGCTATGGCTGGTTTGGCCGGTAGCACAAACGGTAGCAAAAATAGCCGATACACCTGACATGCTGATCGGTTGGCTACCATTACTACAGACTTGAGGGAATGTAGCCCCTGGGTTCTTACCCGTCGGACACCTGTTGTTAGCAACATCCAAAGTACCCGGCGCCAGCGGATTACCCAATATGGCTGCGCCGCTCATTGTAATGCCACCTTCGACGTAAATTGAGGGGTTACTAATACTGGCACTGCCGCTCAAAATCAGGCCACCCGGGCCACCGTATAAAGAGTAGCCAGTACTGCTGGTGCCTACTACCGTAACTTTAATTTTGCGGCTGTGGAGAATCTTCGTTGATTTGCTGTTTACGTAGATATTTGCGGTTGCGGTAATGAATTTTTCGTGGCCGTTAGGACCGTTGCTAACCGTGCTGGTATAAGTGGCATAACCTTGCGGGGCGTTATTCAGCAAAACTTGTGGCGTTGAATATCCGGTAAAGCTGCTGTTGCTGTTGAGTTGGTCCAGCGTTTGCTCAATGCCGGCCTCGGCAGTTTGTTCAACATTGGCCGAGAAGACATCATTGCTGGAAGAAGCGAACTGCCTGATGGCCAAGTCGGACAGTGACATTAAAGCGAAAGTTACGATCAGGCCGGTTATTAGCACCAAAATCATTATTATGCCTTGCTGGTCGCTGGCTTTGCTGGGTTGGCGTTGCTTTAAAAACGAACTAATCATTCCTGAATACCGTCCTTGCACTATAACTCACACTAATCGGTACGTCGTATTTGGTTTCGGACAGGGTCACATTAACTTGGACGGCACGCGCTTCGGTTGGATCACTGGTAACGATGCCACTGTCGTCGTAGTAGCTGACAGTAAAGCTGCTGACATTGTTCATCAACACACTGTCCGGTGGACACAAACTATTGCTCTTGGATGACGGGCACGAAGTTGTTGCCGTGTTGCCAATGGCCACGGGGTCAGCCAAAATACGGCGGTATAAAGTGTGGTTCGATACAAAATAGATGTCATTGTTTTTGGCAGAAGTGTAGTCCAGGGGATCACTAAAAATGATGTTGCTGTTGTGATCCAGGGCTGCAGTTGCTAATACCAACTTACTGCTTGAAGACGACCAACCATACAAGTTTAACGGTGCCCCCGGCCCGTTGAGATCGGGCCACAAGTTGATGTCCGTCGCATTTGCTGACAAACGTATAACTTGGTTGATGCTGTCGAGACCAATTTGGGCGTCACTGAGCAAGCTGTCGCGGGCTTCCTGGATGGCCATGTTCTTGATGTAATCAGCCGTAAAATTCATTACCAGGACAATTATCAGTCCGCCTACAGCTGTGGCCACCAACAGTTCAACCAAAGTAAACCCAGTTTGCGATAATTGCTTCCGGCCAGGCATTTTTTTCATTTGCCTATCCCAATAATGCCGATTAACGAAGTTAATTCCACCTTGTGCGTGCCGTGGCTAATGGGATAAGTAATTGTCACGTCAACCCTGCGTATATCGGTTGATGGCTGGGTTACGACTACAATGCCGGTGCTGTTGTCGGGTAAGTCGCTGGGCAAAGAACTGGAAAAATCGATATTTGTGCCGGCTGTTAAGGCCGTGTAATCACTGTTTCTTAGTGATTCAATCTCGCTCTGGCCAGCTCGCGTGGCGCTACTGAGCAATTCCGAATCGTGCTGGGTGTTGGTAATTTGTGCGAACAGGTTGCCAATGCCAACCACGAACAGGCTGACTGTCACCAGCGCTACAATCACCTCGATAATGGTAAAACCGGCTTCATTCGTTTTAACCATGACTGCATTCATACTAGCATTAGCGTAATAGATCGGCCAGCGCTTATACCAAAACACCCGCCTGTGAAACAAGCGGGTGTTTAAAGATCGGTTAAATGATCTATTGGTTGACGCTGCTGACTGTGTAAGTACCACTGCCGTCGTTCTTGGCGGCTGGGTCGTTCTTGTTTTCCAGCGTAGCGGTCAGGGTGTAGCTTTCACAAGGTGTACCAGCGGTAGTGCCATCACAGTCGGCCGGAGTGGTTGTGTAAGTGTAAGCGTCGCCCTTAGGGCCAGCAACAGTGTAGCCGTTAGCTGCAGTAAAGTCAGCAGCTTTAGGGTAAGTGTTGTGGTCGCTAAATGAAGTTTCCAAGGCTTTTTTGTCGTTGCTAAGGTCGTTCTTGCGGTCTGTGTCACGAGCACGAGCTTGCGCGCTGAACAAGTTAGGCAAGACCAAAGCGATCAAAATACCGATGATCACGATGACCACCAACAGTTCGATCAGGGTAAAGCCTTTGCTATCTTTGAGGTTCTTAAATTTTCCCACCATTGCGATTGTTACTCCTTATTAGAGCTTTTATTATTTACGAATAAAGAGTATAGCACTTATGCTTAACTGTCAACGCTTAAGCTTACCGAGACACAAAATTTAATTGCCGACTGAGCTTTCCAGTGAAGTCAACGGGCCAATGACACTGGCGGCGATCAGGGCCACCACGCCACCCAAGAAGACGATCAGCACCGGCTCAATAATGGCACTGATGCTGTCGATAACCACGTCAACCTCTTCTTCATAGAAATCGGCTACTTTGGTCAGCACGGTGTCCATTTGGCCGGTTTCTTCACCGACGGCGGCCATTTGTACTAAAATCTTCGGCAGCACTTTGCTGGCGGCATCGTTGCTCAAACTGTCGGCTATGCTATGACCGGCTTTGATCTCGTCGACGGCCTGCATTATGGCGTTGCGGATCACCAAATTATTGAGTGAATCGGCTGTTACGGTTAATGATTCAATAACCGTTACGCCGGCGCCCATCAGCGAACTAAAGGTCCGGGCAAAGCGGGCGATGTTAACCTTGGTAATAACTGTGCCAAAAATCGGCAACTTCAACTGCAGTTTATGTAGAGCCAGCTTGCCTTTGGGGTTGCGGCTGATCAGCTTAAAGCCAACCACCAAAGCAATAATTGCGCCAATTAGTATGAACCAGTCATGAATCAAAAAGCTACTGATGTCGATCAGTAATTTGGTCTGGATTGGCAATTTACCGCCGTTTTGGGTCAAAATTGAAGTAATTTTAGGAATAATGGCCACCATCAAAAAACCAACCGCGCCAAGTGCCACCAAACAAATCACCGATGGATAAATCATCGCCCCACGCAGCTTGCTAACGATGGCGCTATCTTTCTCGACCTGGTTAGCCAGGCGGTTCATGATCTGGTCCAAAATACCGCCGGATTCGCCAGCCCGCACCATATTCACATAAACGGCCGAGAAGGCTTTGGGGTGTTTTGCCAAAGCGTCGCTAAGGCTGGTTCCGCCTTGGACATCGGAAGAGACTTCTTCCAGTATGCCTTTCAGTGCCACTGACTCAGTCTGGTCGCGCATGGTGTTCAGCGACCGCAGTAACGGTACCCCGGCGTTGACCATGGTGGCGAACTGGCGGGTGAAGATTACCAGGTCCTTGGTTTTGATGCCGCTGGATCCGGGCAACGTAATGTTCATCGACATATTCATGCCCTTGCGGACCGGTTTTACTATAACCGGGTGCAAATGCTGGGCGCGCAGGCTGGCAAAAGCCGCCTCTTTGTCACGGGCTTCAATTGTGCCTTTTTGGGTGGCGCCCGCCGCGGTCTTGGCAGTATAAGTAAAAGTCGGCATCGGTTTAGGCCCCTTCGGCAGTCGTGACGCGCAGGACTTCTTCAATGGTAGTCAGGCCGACCAAGGCTTTGACGAAACCATCTAGGTGCATTGGCAGCATGCCACCTTTGATGGCCGTGGCTTCCAGGACTTCGCTACTGGTGTTAGTCAAAATCAAGCGTTGGATTTCTTCGGAGTTGCTCAGTACTTCGTAGATGCCGATGCGACCTTTGTAGCCAGTGTGGTTACAAACTTCGCAACCTTCATCGCTGGCTTTGTAAAGCTGGGCGATGCCGCTGGCAGTCGACGACGTTTTGCTGTTGGCTTCGGCTTCGCCGATCAAGTTGTCTTTGCGGGCTTGGCTTTCGTATTCGTGGATTTTGGCGTAACCACCGGCTTTTTCGACGCCCATGGTTTTGGTGATCTCTTTCACCTCGGCGGCCGAAGGTTCAACCAGTTTGCGACAATGCGTACACAAGCGGCGAACCAAACGCTGGGCTACTACAACGCGTACCGTGCTGGCGATCAAAAACGGTTCGACATTCATGTCTAACAAGCGCGGCA
>DASZPJ010000034.1:0-13979 GCA_035550295.1 Saccharimonadales bacterium (SeqCode) | reverse complement strand
CGGCGGATCAATATATATGAGTTTTATGCCGCCATTATCTTCGATTTCTTGTCGGAGGGGGCCGTTTTTGAGGCTACTTAAAATGAACTTGTTGTCTCCCCAGATGAGCTTGTTCGTCCAGCCTTTGATTTGCCGGCCACGATTATCAAAATCAAAGAGGCCTAGCTGGGCTTTTGAGCTTTCTTCGGAACGAGGTTCATCCACCACTTCAATGGTCTGAAAAGGCAATACTGCAGATTCCACTTCATTCGTCTTGCCATTCCAGATAAGTTCCACCTCACGATTGTGGTCGAATAGCTTGAATCTGTATTCGTCTGGCAAAGACTTCCCTTGTTCTAGGAGTTTTACAATATTTCGAATTTCGTTCTCTGACAGCCTCGCCATAGTTCTTCTCAGCTTAGCACTTTTGTATCTGTTTTGGAACGGCTAGCTATTTGAAAAACTTTTGTTGGAGTTGGCGCAATATAGTGACGACATAGTCGACATCTTCATCGGATTCGACAGTCAGTATGCTTTCATGCGTATTCTTGCGTTCAAAGCTTCCCTTGTCATATCGGAGCTTATGCAGCGGATCACTGACATCTTCTGGTCTGATGCGCGGGATATGAAGCCGCAATTTCCCGACTTGGCTGTGTATGTAAACTATAGTATTACTGCCATTGTCACCGAGTGACATGCCGATGTATGCACCCCGGGGGTTTTCCTGCAAAGTGGGCTCCATGCTTAGTAATTTGTCACGAAGAGATTCATAAAGCGGTAATGTCACTGCTCGATTAAGCGTAAAGTGATCGGCGACGGTGTAGACTTTTACCTCGCTACTTACCTTCTGGATAGTGCGGCTTTTTGAAACTGTTTTAATGGATTCGCTGGTATCCTGGGCCTTCAGCTCGTTATATAGGATGGTGCCGTTGTCATACTGCTTGGCTTCCCATAGTTCGATGGGCAAATCTCGGAAGTTAATGGCCTGCTGCTGATGAAGCGTAAAGGAATTCGCAAGAAACAATACGCGGGACTGGGTCCAGTCAACCGAGTCGCGTTGCAGACGCTTGCCGGTTCGTTCATTATATTCCAGAACAAACTCTGCTTTGTTGTTGAGCAACAGCGCCAAGTAGGCAAAACCTTGGTCAACAACGCTGGAGCTGCGGTCACGCTTATATTCAATGACGACAAATGCGTTCGTTTCGGGATCAAAAGCCAGCGTATCAATGCGTAGATTTTTTCGTTCAAATTCGGTTGTTACAAACTGCAGTCCGAAAATTTGCTGGAGGTTGTGCTCGGTCAGCGACTGCAAGTCGTGCTCAAGTTTGAACTTCTCTTCCTTTATCGGCTTCAGCTCACCACCCTTGATGGAAAATAGTGCCATGGCGTCATACTAGCACTTTTGTATCTGTTTGGGAACGGACCTAGATGAATGTCGGAATGGATTTAATTACGTCTACCGCAATACCAAGGATTCTGTAATACTGCAGGTCTTCTTTGGCAATTATAATAGGCGCGTAATCTTCGGCGGATTCGGATAACAAAATTACGCGTTGATTTGCCTGATCAAGGTGCAGGCGTTTCAGATTAGCGCAATCTTCTATCAACGACACTACGTAGTCACCTTCTCTGGCTTCTCCCCACTCGGATTGACGAACTAGTACATAATCGCCATCCTCAACAGTATTGTTGCCAATATGGGCCAAATCCATAGAATCACCAGAAGCTTTCAGCGCAAAGAGTTTGTTGGCCTTTCCTGCGTTAATCAGGCTAGGCGACACTGAAATAAATCCCTTTTCTTCGTTATTTGCATACTCTATAGCCACGCCACAACTAACACTACCCATGACTGGAACGCTCACCAATGCGTCATTACTGGTTCGAGTATTTGCGGGGTAGATGCTGCCTGTTCGTAGATTATGTAATAATTTTCCTTGTTTGACTAGTTGTCGGATATTGTACTGAACCTGATAGGGGTGTTCACCACCTAGTAGTTCCCCGATTTCTCGGTATGTCATGGTGCCCAGGTCACGGGTCTGGGCTAGTATTAATAGATCTCGATGTATTTGCTTCACTTTATTACTATAGTATAGCATACTGTTTAACTTCTTGACAGAAATCCTTGAAAACGTATTGCAAGTAAGTTTTCGGGATGATATAGTAAAGTTACCGATGCTCAAACAAAGAGAAATATCGGTGGACGGAGGGTTCCGCCCAAATGAACAAAAGCGTTCTGACGGCTAGGTTGCGAGTTAAGCTGTCTGTCGCGAAAGCCTGAAAGGAGAAGATATGACAGGCAAAAGTAAACCAGCAAAGAAAGGTATCGGACGGTCGGCCATAACTGGACGCTACGTTACGAAAACCTACGTTACCAAGAACCCAAAAACAACCGTAACCGAGCGGCGGAGGACGCGGAAATGATGTACTATGTCCACACCAAGCCACAGAACAACGGTGATCATGAAGTTCACACTTCTACGTGCTCGTTCCTACCTTTGAAGGAAAACCGACTTTATTTGGGCAGCTTTGAATATTGTTGGCAGGCGGTTGCTGAGGCAAAAAATCACTTTGTGCAATCTAATGGTTGCTACTATTGCTCTCGGGACTGTAACACTGGGTAGCGGAGTCAACATATGGCATTTTCTGAACAAGTTAAGACGGCGAGAGCGACGATGGCACTTGGCCGGTGTGAATGCGCCAGACTGATATGTGGGCACATTGGCCGCTGCCAAGCGAACCTCACCTCCGTAAATCGCCTGTTTGGTTCCTTTATCGGGTTCGAATTCAACCACCGCCAATCTGTCGCAGCGGGTGGCGGCGACACCATAGACAACTGCGAATTCCTCTGCGTAGCTTGCCACCAAAACACTCGATCTTTTGGAACAAATCTAACTCGATAGCAGCTGTGTGCCTGTTTTGGAACGGCTGGTAGTTTTGTGCGAGATAGTTCACTGACCACCTTGCCCTAATCCGTTAGGCTACTAGCTAGAGATTAAAAAGAGTGAGGAGGTTTACACTATGGCCAAAATAAATTGGAACAAAGTAGCCGCCAAAGAGTTCGACGGCATGGACCCTGACTGGCAGAACGACTGGGCCGACCTGCGCGACCGCGTATCCCGCCGCCGCGCATAGATCACATTCTTAAATAAGTATTAAAAGTTTGGGCCGCCAAGAACGACGGCGGTATAATTATTGGCCTATGGGCAAATACACTGACGTACTGCTGGAAGACATGAATCACAAGTTTCAGGTGATTCTGGAAGCTACTGCACCCATTCCCCAAATGCAAAAAGATATAGCTGAGCTGAAAGATGACATGACTGAGGTCAAATCTGACATCCGGGTTATTAAGTTAGTTCTCACGGACCAGTCCGGCACTTTGACGAATCACGAACGTCGCATAACCACTCTAGAGCAAAAAGCCGCCTAGCTGGCCTGATAAAAAGAGCCTGGGCGGCAGGTGCTTTTGGGCTACTAGGCCGACCTGCGCGACCGCGTATCCCGCCGCCGCAGCTAGCAACTGATTGTTAAAAAGACGTTAAAAACTGTGCGAAAGTCATGGTATTGCCAATATATACGGCATATAATGCTTAGTCCATGAGCGACAACACGGATCACTACGAAGGCGTAATACTCGAGGAAATGCGCGACAACTTCAAAGCACTAGCTGAAGCTGTTGCCGGACTGTATCCGCTACACGACAAAGTTGACCGCATCGATGAGCGCCTGCAAAATGTTGAATCCGATGTACACGTCATAAAAATGGTTATGACCAACCATTCTGGCGAGTTGAAGGATCATGAAAAGCGCTTGAATAAACTTGAACAAGCGGTGTGAAAAGCCGCCTAGCTGTTGGCTTGGAGGATGCTGAAGCGGTTGCCTTCGGTGTCCTGGCACGACATCCATAAGCCGACTCCCGGGATCATCATTGGCTCCATAGACCGGCTACCGTCGGCTTGGGTAGCGCCCAGCAGCTTACCGCCGGCGTCGACGACCGCTTGCATCGCAGCCTTGATGTCTTTGACCGACACCACGACGGAGGGCGCTTGCGACACCGGATCGTCTGTCTTTTGGTAAAAGCCACCGTTAATGGTGCCGGGCGTTTGCACCATGCCGTTGGCATCGGTGTCGGCGGTGTGCGCCACTACATAACCGCCCATTTGCTCTCCCATGTCCTGCAAATCCCAATTAAAGGCTGTTTGGTAAAATTTGACCATCCGGTCTTTGTCGTTATAACCCATTTCAAAATGTACTACTGGATTGTCGCTCATGATTTCTGCCCTCCTGAATTAATACCTTCAGGATAGCACTTTTGGGCGTAGCAAAAGCGAAAATAATTACTTGTTTTGGCGTTTTCTTTTTAGCGGGTCGAGTTCTTTTTTGCGCAGGCGCAAGTTCTGGGGCGTAACTTCCAGCAGTTCGTCGTTTTCGATAAAGTCCAGGCACTGTTCCAGGCTAAAGACCGTTGGCGGCGTCAGCTGCACCACGCCGTCGGACGAGCTGGATCGCATATTGGTCAGGTGCTTGGCCTTACAAACGTTCAGTTCCAAATCTTCCTGCCGGGTGTTTAGGCCGATGATCTGGCCGGCATAAACTTTGACCGACGGGCCAACATACAAGGTGCCGCGGGCTTCGGCCGTTTCCAGCGAATAAGCCATGGTAGTGCCGGTTTCAAAGGCGATCAGCACGCCGTTTCGCAGCTGCTGTAATTCCGGGCCTTTGGGCTGGAAGCCGACGACCAGGCTGTTCATAACAATTGTGCCTTTGGTGTTAGTTAGCAGGATGTTGCGCATCCCTAGTAGCGCGCGGGTCGGCATTTCGTAGATCAATTTAGTGACGCCTTTGGGGCTGGCGAACTGTTCCTTAAGCGTGGCGCGGCGTTGGCCGAGTTCCATCTGCACGGTGCCAACGTGTTCGGCCGGGACTTCAATGATGACTTCTTCGACCGGTTCGACGGTTTTGCCGTCTTCTTCGTGGGTTACGACTTGCGGGCGCCCGACTTCAAATTCATAACCTTCGCGGCGCATGGTTTCGATCAGCACGCCAAGGTGCAATTCGCCGCGGCCGGCGACCGTAAAGCCAATGCCGTCGTCTTCGACCTTCAGGCCGACGTTGGTTTCCGTCTCTTTGTGCAGGCGTTCGGCAATTTGGCGCGAGGTATTGAATTCACCTTCCTGGCCTTTGAACGGGCTGGTGTTCGGGCCGAGGTAAATCCGCAGGGTTGGCGCTTCGACTTCGATGGTCGGCAGGGCTTCCGGGAATTCGACATCGCAAAGCGTCTCGCCAATTTGGGCGTCGGCCACACCAGTCAACTGCACAATGTCGCCGGCGATGCCTTCATTCACTTCAAATTTACTAACGCCGTGGCTCATGAAAACGTTGTCAATTTTGGCCTTGGCCTGGGTGCCGTCTTTTTTACATAACATTACTTGGTCACCGGGCTTCACCTGCCCTCGGGTGATCCGGCCGATGGCGTATTTGCCCTTGAAAGTGTCGTGCGCCAAAGCCGTAACCAGCATCTGGAACGGCTTGTCTATCTCGATGCTGGGGGCAGGGATTTTGCCGATGATAGCATCGAAGATTGGGTCGAGGTTGGCAGCAGCGCTTGGATCGCCAGGCACGCTTTCCCAAGCTTTGCCGTCGCGGCCGATGGCGTAATACACCGGGTAATGCAGCTGGTCTTCGTGGACGGCCAGTTCCAAAAACAAGTCAGCCAGCTCGTCTTCGACTTCCTGGATGCGGGCGGCGTCTTTGTCGATTTTGTTGATGATGACGATGGGTTTGAGTTCTGACTCCAGCGCCTTTTCCAGTACGAATTTAGTCTGCGGCATCGGGCCTTCCTGGGCGTCGACTATCAGCAGGCAGCCGTCGGCCATGTTGAGTGTCCGCTCGACCTCACCGCTAAAGTCAGCGTGGCCCGGCGTGTCGATGATGTTAATGCGGTAATCGCCGTGCTGCACGGCCGTAACCTTGGCGGTGATGGTAATGCCGCGCTCTTTTTCCTGGTCGCCGCTGTCCATAATCAAATCCTGGCTCATTTCGGCCTGGTTGTCGCGGAAAGTTTGTGATTGCTTCAAAAGTCCGTCAACCAGCGTGGTTTTGCCATGGTCAACGTGAGCGATGATGGCAATGTTGCGGATTTTAGTCGGGTCTTGGGCTGGGTTCATAAATTAAAAATGGCCCCGAGATAGCTCGCTGGCCAACTTTCTATCTGTAATTATACCATTAGCACTCTATTCCGGCAATGGCGATAGTCTATAATTAAATCATGGATTCGAGACCTTTGGCGGAGCGACAGCGGCCGGAAAATTTGGGCGATGTAGTCGGCCAGTTGCATTTGGTGAGCGACGGCCAGATCATCCACGAGATGATTGCCAAACAGCAGCCGACCAGCCTAATACTTTGGGGCCCTCCAGGATCCGGAAAAACCACCTTGGCACGGATCATCGCCCGCGAGACGGGCAGCGAATTTGTAGAACTTAGCGCTGTTACTGCCGGAAAAGCCGATGTTTTGAAAGTTATCGAACGGGCCGAGCAAAACCAGCGACTGGGCATGACGACCATTTTGTTTGTAGACGAAATTCACCGCTTCAATAAAGCCCAGCAAGATGCTTTTTTGCCGCATGTCGAAGCCGGCACGATTGTGCTGATCGGTGCCACTACCGAAAACCCGAGTTTTGAAGTTATAAATCCGCTGCTTAGCCGTTCCCGGGTTTTAGTCTTGGAGCCGCTCAGCAAGGACGAGATTATTAAGATCATTAAGCGGGCTGCCAAAAATGAAAAACTGGGCGCCAAGCAATTGCCGACCAAGTCGATTGACCTGCTGGCCGAATTATCAGGCGGTGATGCGCGGGTAGCCTTAGGCAATTTGGAGCTGGCGCAGCAGCTTGCCGGCAAAAAGCCGATCACCGAGAAAATCGTTGAAACCGCCGCCCAAGCCCGGGTTCCCGGCTACGACAAAAAAGGTGAATACCACTACAACGTCATCAGCGCTTTCATTAAAAGCATGCGTGGTTCGCAACCTTCGGCCACGCTTTATTACTTGGCCCGTATGCTCCAGGCTGGCGAAGACCCAAAGTTCATCGCCCGACGGATGGTAATTTTTGCTTCAGAGGACATTGGCATTGCCGCACCTGCCGCCCTCAATTTGGCAGTCGCGACTTTCCAGGCCGTTGAGCGGATAGGTTTGCCGGAGTGCGAATACAACCTGTACCACTGCGCCACCGTTATGGCCAAAGCGCCGAAGTCCCGCGAAGTTGCCGACGCCATGGGCCGTGCCCGCGCCGCCGCCCGCGATTTTCCCGAAGCAGCCGTGCCCTTGCATTTACGCAATGCGCCCACTAAACTCATGAAAGATCTTGGCTATAACCAAGGTTACAAGTGGGAAGCGGATTTCAAACACGCCAAAGGCTTCCTGCCTAACGAATTGAAAGATACAGATTTTTTTAGTAAGTGATCGATCGCACACATAATCGGTAAAAAACCTTACTGTTAGTCGTATACATAAGTAATATAGTGGGTCTTTAATGAGCAGCACTCTAGTTGAAACGGGAATTATTGATTTAGATGACACGCGAAGTGCCGGTGAGCAGTTAGCTGATAGCTTGATTGAAGCCGACCGCTATCCCCTGGAAATTGCCATTGAAGTGGGCGAGACAGCCCTATCCGGCGCTCAGGAAGCTGAACGCAAAGCAGAAGACAGTCCAGTGGTTGGTGGCATAGCCTTACGCGGCGCCTTCCCTGGCCAACGCTTTGGCACTTTTGTCGAAAAACTACCGCGCGGGATTCGTGGCGGCATAGACATTTGGAACCCCCGCCGCGCCTAACGCCGCGGCTTTTCTAAAATATCCATAGCGCTTATACTTAAGACGTATGGCAGCGGCAATCGACATCCAGAAACTTAGCAAGCGCTATGGCAAAAGTCCGGTTTACGCGCTGAAAGACTTGACCCTACAAGTAGCGCCCGGCGAGATTTATGGCTTCTTGGGACCAAACGGCGCCGGCAAAAGCACGACCATCCGCACACTTATGAACTTTATCCAGCCGACCAGCGGCCAGGCCAGTATATTGCGGCAGGACATCGTCAACGGCAGTGTTGCCATCAAGCAGCATGTCGGGTACCTATCCAGCGACATGGCGATGTATCCCAAGATGACCGGCGGCCAGTTCCTGGAATATATGAGCCAGCTGCAAGGTCATGTGGAATCATCATACCGGCGGGAGTTAGTTAAGCGATTAAAAGCGGATACTGGCAAAAAACTGGGCGATCTTAGCCGCGGTAACCGGCAAAAATTTGCCATCGTCCAAGCCTTTATGCACAAACCTGACGTGCTTATTTTGGACGAGCCAAGCAGCGGTTTGGATCCGCTGATGCAAGAAACTTTTTATGAACTGCTGCGCGAAGCCAAGGCCCGCGGAGCGGCTGTATTTATGAGCAGTCATATTTTGAGCGAGGTCCAGAAAGTTTGCGACCGCGTCGGCATCATCCGCGATGGCCGGTTAATTGCCGAGCGTGACATCGCTGAAATGACCAAAGAAGCCGCTCACACCTTTGATATAACCTTTGCTGATAAGCCGCCGCTGGATGACCTGAAAAAACTCAAAGGCGTCCGCGTCACCAGCCATTCGGCAAACCAGGCCACCATCCAATTCCACGGTGAATTGACGCCATTTTTGGCTGTGTTGTCCAAGCATAAGGTAGTACAACTGGAAGTCCACCAGCTGGACCTTGAAGAACTTTTCATGCACTTTTACAGTGGTCAGGAGTCGCAATAATGTGGCCCGTGATTAGATGGAGCCTATGGCAAAAACGTTGGGGCATACTGGCTTGGTCACTCGGCGTCGTCAGTTTGGTTGGCGTTACGCTGGCGTTCTACCCAACAATTCACGACCAGGCCGCGCAACTAAATAAAAGTTTTGGCGGCCTTAGCAAAAGTACACTGGACCTCTTTGGCGGCACAGACTTCTTTTCGCCCGTTGGCTACCTGAACAGCCAGATCATTTACTTCACGCTGCCGCTGGTTTTGAGCATCCTGGGAATTAGTTTGGGCAATAGCTTGATCGGGCGTGAAGAAACTGATGGCAGCATCGAACTGTTATTGTCGCGACCGGTTTCGCGCTCCTACTTGCTTGGTGCCAAAGCGCTGGCCGGCTTTGCTAATTTGTTGGCCGTAACGGCCGTCAGTTCGGCAACGATTATTTTGCTGGCCAGCCTGGTAAATATGGGCATTCCGCTGGTTTACATTGCGGCCGCATGTTTTGCGATGTTCATGCTGGTGCTGGCTTTCAGCGCCTTGGCTTTTTTGCTGGCAGCGACCGGTCGCGGCCGAGCCATGGCATTAGGCGCAAGTGTTGGCTACGCCTTGGGTGGCTACATTCTCAGTTCCTTGGCTAGCTCGGTTCACTGGCTACAAAATATCAGCATAGTTTTCCCCTACCACTACTACCGTACGGCTGATATTTTGCATGGCACTTTTAACTGGTCATCAATCATTTTCTTTGCGGCTTTCACTATCGGCTGTGGCCTATTGGCGTGGCTTAGCTTCCGACGCCGCGACCTGGCTTAACCCAAGAAGAATAAAGTGCAAGTAGCCAAAGCCAGTCCGCCAAACAAACTGCTAAACCGATCCAAATAGCCGCCGTGGCCAGGAATGGCTGATCCCCAATCTTTGATTTTGAGACGGCGTTTGACGTAACTGTTTATTAGATCGCCAAGTACTGTTCCTAAGGCAATCGGCAGCCATAACCAAGTAATGCTGGCGATGCCAAACAGCCGCAGCAAAATTACGCCCAATAGGGCACCGACAAACTGGCCGCCCACGCCTTCCCAGCTTTTACGGTTGTTTAAGAATTGGGGCAACTTGTGATGACCGACGTAATTGCCAAAGAAAAAAGCCGCTACGTCCGACAGTGGCGAAGCTATGCAAATAGTTACTAGCAAGTTAATGGTTTGCTGCCGGTCAAACACCGCGCCAGCAGCTGGCAGCATCAGGCCGCAGGCTGTAAAACCGGCTAGCTGCCAACGCAGCAGGCCCCGGTGCTTGGTTTTTGCGGAATAACGTGGCCACCATTCGCGAATGGCCAGCCCACCTAACACCAACGCCACCAGCAGGCGGATACCATTGTTGGCGTAGAGAACGGCGATGAAACCGATGAAGATCGGCAACCACATCAGGGTTTTTATAAATAAGTAGGACTGGGTTAGCTTGGACCACTTAAAGCTGAATAATGGCAGTAGCGCCAGTAGCCCGGCCAGTAGCAGGCAAGCAAAAAGTTCGCACAGTTTGAGCGTTGGAATATTAACGGGCATGCAGGATTTTCCAGGCGTTTTTTAGGTTGTTGCGGTGGGTCAGCATGGCAAACACTGCTAAGGCGGCAAAGTAGCCAGCCAATTCCGGTTTAGTCAAAAGACAGGCTAGGGCCAAAGACCAGGCCGAGACTAACGAACCCAGCGCGCTGCGGCGCCAGACCAAAACTATTAATAAATAGACGAAGGCGCATGCGGCAATCTGCAGCGGCGCCAATGCCAGACCCACGCCCAAGCCTGTTGCGATTCCCTTGCCGCCACGAAAGCGCAACCAGGCTGGAAAACAGTGGCCGATGATAGCCAGGAACCCAACCAACATTTGAACGTGCAGACTGGCATTAAGCGATTGCGCCAGCCAGACAGGCAAAAAACCTTTTAAGGCGTCGCCTAGCAAAACCGGCAACGCCGGTCGCCAGCCCAACTGCCGCCAGACATTCGCAAAGCCAATATTACCGCTGCCAACCCGCTGGATGTCGAGGCCGTGTCGACGGGAAATAAGTTTGGCAAAAGGCACAGAGCCGCACAAATAAGCCAATAGGCACAGGCCAAACGTTGTCATTATCTAAGCATTATATGCTATGATTTGGTCAAAGGATAAGCATGTTAGCAGCAATTGGCTTTATCATCACGGGCGGATTGGTTACGGCTTTTGCCGAAACCTTTGAGCGCATTGTTGCCCGACCGCACAAACTCAACCTTTGGCAATTCAGCGCCGCCTACTACGCGCTGGGCTTGGCATTAATGGTTTGGGGCATCGCCAGCCTGACTAATACCAGCCAGATTTTGCAATTTTCAGTTTATGTGGGAGACGCACTTTTGCTGGCCGGTAGCGTGCTACTGCTCAGTTTGGTTACGCCCAGCAAGTATTACCAAAAAGTATTGTTGATTGAAGTTTTTGTGGCGCTGGTTCTACTAGCCACCCGGGCAACCTATTACCAACCCGAGCCGGCTATGAAAGATGGCATCTTGCTATTCAATACCCAATGGCCGGTCGCCGCTGTGTTGGGCGCAGCCTTTACTTTGATTTGGCTGCCGGTTAACGTGCGGGTAGCCCAAATTGTCACGGCAGCTACCAAACTAAAAGGCGTTGGCCAATTATATGTCAGCCTGTATGTCGGCGCCGTTCTGGCCGCCCTGTTCTTCCTCAGCAGCAAACGCTTCGCGGCGGTGGTGTTGTCTTTTATGACAATCGGCGTGGTATTCGCCCTGCTGGTTGCTTCCAACTTTGTAACGGCCGCTGCTAGCGCGCCAGCCAAGAAGAAAGCGGCGCGCCATGGAAAATGAACAATCACCCGCCCAGCCGACGGTGACTATTAGCCAGGAGGAATATGCCCGTTTGCAGCAAGCCGCCAACCCGCAGCCTATCGTAAATGGTACTCAATTCACCCCGCCTAATCTCTCCACGATGGAGCCGGCGGTCAAAAAAGTCAGTATCGGCGAAAAGGTTTGGTTCGCCTTGGGCGTAGCCACGCTTTTGTCTTTCCTGACCGGCGGCCCCTCGCTATTCATTCCGATTGCGCTGTTCGCCTTTTTGGCGGCTTTTGGTTTGTTCAAAGATGGCACCAAAACGGAATCCACTAAAACAGTTTTGAAAATTTTCAAAATTTTGGCTTACTGTGGTTTGGCTATGGTTGTCTGTTGGGTGGGCGTGATCATTATATTTATCATAGCCGTTAGCTCCGGCGGCGGCTTTTAGGCTACGAATATTTTATGAATGGTTTGCTGCGTGCTGGAGCAAACTTTATCGTAGTTTTTATGAGCATAGTCTTGTTTATGGCGCCTTTTTACGCCGTATTTCGTTGGCGGCAGCGGTCCGACAAGCAACTTTCCGGCAATCTAAACCTAAGCGTCGAGCGATTTTTTGGCAGCCGGCAGGCCAATTGGTTGGTGCTGTTTTGGGCCGCCGGCGAAGCTACTTTTTGGTTCGTAATACCGGAGTTTTTGCTGCTACTTATGATCTTTATGCGCGTACACCGCAAGTTCCAGCTCGTTATTTGGGACATTTATGGCACCGTAATTGGCACGGCAATTGCCTTTTGGCTGCATTTGTCTCACGCCAGCCTGCTGCGGCTGCCTTATATTTATCCGGGCATGATAGCTCACGTCGAAAAATGGTATCACCATTTGGGAATTTGGGGATTGGCTTATCAGCCTTATTCCGGCGTACCTTACAAAGTCTTCACTTTTTTGGCACCAGAACACCACTTCTTTTTTGTGTGGTTCATTCTGTTCGCCGTGGTCGTACGAATCACCCGCTACTTCATAAGTTACGCGCTGCTCAATTCGCTATATCCGGTGTTGCATCGGCGCGTGTACCGTAACTATCTGCCCTTGTTCGTTGGCGCGGTGCTGTTCTTTTCGATCATGCTGCTGAGGATTTCGCACTTATACAGCTAGCTCTTCCCACGGCAACCCGGCTTTGCCGAAGTGGCCGTAGGCGCTGGTTTGGCCGTAAATCGGTCGTCTCAAATCCAGGGTTTCGATAATCCCGCGAACGGAAGTGTCCAAAAGCTGGTCTTTGAAGTCATACAATTCTTTGTCGCTGACAGTTGCAGTTCCAAAAGTTTCGATGGTTTGCATCAGCGGTTTTGGTTGGCCGATTACGTAGGCCAGTCCGACTTCGCATTTGCCGGCCAAACCTTTAGCCACAATATTTTTAGCAATGTAGCGTGCAGCATAGGCACCACTTCTGTCCACTTTGGATGGATCTTTGCCACTGAAAGCGCCGCCGCCAACCCGGGCGTAGCCACCGTAAGTATCGACGACAATTTTGCGGCCGGTCAGGCCGGCGTCGCTGCTCGGACCCGGAATATGCCAGACGCCGGTGCCATTTACGGTGATGTCTTTATCGGCCGGCAGGTCTAATTTGAACTCGTTGAGTACTGGTTTGATGATTTTTTCTACGGCATCTTCACGCACTTGGTCGGGTGTGGTTTGTTCGTCGTGAGCCACAGCCAACACCAGTTTTTCGATTGCCACTGGTTTGTCGTCTTCATAACGCACCGTGACCTGGGCTTTACCATCCGGACGCAACCATTTGGGTTCGTTCGATTCACGAGCTTCGTCAATCCGCCGCGTTAGAGCATGTGCCAAGGTGATCGGTAGCGGCATCAGCTCATCTGTTTCATCGCAGGCAAAACCAAACATCATGCCTTGGTCGCCAGCGCCGTCATGCTCGACGCCAATAGCAATTTCCGGCGACTGTTCGTGCAGGTCATTTATAAATTCTGATTGGTCGCTAAAATCCCAAGCTGGCTGGGTGTAGCCAAGTTCCCTGATTTTGCCGCGAACAATCTTCTCATAATCAAGCTTGGCAGTGGTGTGAATCTCGCCAAATACGGCGACTTTGTTGGCGCCGACTATGGTTTCTATGGCTGTTCGACTAGACGTGTCCTGGCTAAGAGCAGCGTCCAAAATAGCATCACTAATCGCATCGCAAATTTTGTCGGGGTGGCCGGCGCAGACTGATTCGCTGGTAAAGTAAGTAACTTTTGGCATTAAAAAATCCTTTCGTAATCGAGAAAGGATTGGTTTGACACAATATCTTCCCCGCTTTACGGGCTAGATGGAGCACCTTTTCAAAAGATAGGTTGCTGGCGGGTCATCGAGCTAGATCTCTAGCCGCACTCTTTATATACAAATTGTTAACGCTAGCTATTGTAACACAGTTAGCTTGGCGGAAGTTCGGTCTCTA
>DASZPJ010000033.1:0-18987 GCA_035550295.1 Saccharimonadales bacterium (SeqCode) | reverse complement strand
CTGGGGGTTGATCCGCAAACCACCATGAAAGCTTTACTAAACGCTGGGGTACGCGATTTTCGACTGGTCAGTTACTGGAACGACGGCGAACCGGCCAAAGGCCAATACGATTTTAGCCAGCTGGACTGGCAATTCAAATTAGCACAGCAATATCACGCCAAAATTATCCTCACACTTGGCCTGCGCCAACCGCGCTGGCCGGAATGCCACAAACCAAAGTGGACCGCTAATGAATCAGAAATACAGTGGCAGCCACAGTTACAAACTTACATGCAGCAAGTCATTGAACGCTACAAAAGTTCACCGAGCTTAAGCAGCTACCAGATAGAAAATGAGTTTTTCCTAAAAGGTTTTGGCAATTGTGATGGTATCCCCGGCGCAGAAGACCGCCAGCGCTTAATTAGCGAAGATAACTTGGTAAAAGAACTGGACCCAGCTCATCAAATCATAATTGGACGCAGCAACAACACGCTCGGTTGGCCGGTTGGCAAGCCACAACCAGACAGCTTCAGCATCTCCATCTATCAGCGTGTTTGGGACGCCAACGCCACCCATCGGTACCTGGAATATCCGCAGCCGTCGTGGCTGTATGCCTTTATAGCCGGCTGGCAAAGAATTGTCGATCACCACGACATGATCATCGGTGAATTGCAGGCCGAAGCCTGGCCACCGCATGGACGGGACATCACCAAGACCAGCCTGGACGAGCAAAACAAATCAATGAACGCCAGCCGCCTGAAAGACCGGATTGGCTTTGGCAAAGCCACTGGTATGCGCCAAATCTACCTTTGGGGTGCGGAATATTGGTACTACCGCGAGGTCAAGTTACATGACCCATCTCTCATGCAAGTCGCGCAACAAGAATTCAATCATTAGCCATCGTTGTCAAATTACCTCTGTTGCGCTAAAATAAACAGGTTATGCCTAAGCGTAAACCCAACCAGCCTAAAACGATCCAAAACCGCCGGGCCCGTCATGACTACACACTCGGCGACTCATTAGTGGTGGGTTTGGAACTGACTGGTGCGGAAACTAAATCGCTGCGCTTGGGCCACGGCCATTTGCGTGGCGCTTACGTGACAGTCAAGCAAGGCGAATTATTTTTGATCAACGCCACCATTGCCGGCACCAGCGGCATTCCTATCGGCGAGTCTGATCAAACCAGGGCCCGTAAAGTGCTGGCCAAGCGACGAGAAATTGAAGCCCTGATCGCCGCCAAAACCCAAGGTCAAACCATCGTACCACTAGAAATCCTGACCCAAGGGCGTTTTATCAAATTACGCATAAGCATCGGCCGCGGCAAAAAACGATTCGATAAACGGCAAACCCTCAAAAAACGCGATGAACAGCGAAGTATCGCCCAAGCCTTAAAGCGTCCAAATTAGTTATAGCTTATTTGGCTGTCGGTTTGCTGGCCGTCAACTATGGTGTTAGTCCGGGTTTCGATGGTGCGGTGGACAAGCGGCAGATTCGCACAAGGATCTTTAGCCGGTTCGTGAGGTGCAACAGCTACATTGGGCGTCTTTGGGCTACCATCTAGAAGGTCAATTAATTTGCTGAACCCGTAACCGCCGGCGACGATTACACCGCCTAATGCCAGGCCGCCAGCCAGGACGCGCCATGGGAAATAGCGTCGGGCGACTTCACGATTAGTGATCGGGCGCGGGGTGGGGGAAGGATCGGTTTGAGGTGCTTGGGCTGGTTCTTGTTCCGCATTATCAGTTGGAGCTTCAGCCACGCTATCGGCTTCGGCTTCTTCGGGAGCTGCCTCGTTGCCGCCAAGAATCGTGGCCGGCCATTCTGGGTTTATTTGTGCTGCCAAGTCGTTATTTTCATCGGCCATTCGGCGAACCAAAGCTTCCAGTTCGGCCCGAAGTTGCGGAGTCATCCCGGCATATAATGCTTCATTAATGGCAGCTTCTTCATCAACGAGGGCAGCATCCTGCCCGCCATCTTCATTACGTCGGCGGCGTCGCCAAATAGGGAACAGGCCGGGTAGAATAATGAATTTAGGGATCGGCAGTTCGTGCTGTTTAGTATGTTTCTCGACATCGACGACTTCTTGCATGGGCACCACGCAGATTTTTTCGCGCTCCGTTGAAACAGTGCCGGTCTCGTGAACTAAACGGCGTCCGGTAATCGTGACTTTGACGCCTTCATTGTAGGTAATCAGTTCGTCTAGGGCATCGAGGTCTTCCTGGGGCAAATGCTTGCCATCCCGCCAGGCTTCCACCATATCGCCCGCGGCATTTTTGCCTTCAAACCCACTGTGGTGAGCGTCAAAACGAAGGGTTTGCAAATCATCGCCATTTAGGTCAACTTCTTTACCGCCCACAACAACCACGCTAACGGCTTTACCGAGATGTGTTTTTTGCAAAACATTGGCTAACCGTTGGGCGCGGGTGAGAGCCAGTTCGTGGTTGGCCTGGCTGCGCTCAGTCAAACCGGCGTCTTGTTCGTTATCATCTTCGGCCGAGGCCAAACCCGTCAACTCTAGGCTAATGTCGTGAACCCCTTGGACTTTGAGCGTCTCTACCAAGTCTGTAAGTTCAGCAAGCGCATGCTTGTCGATGTGTTCGGCAGCCGGATCTTGGGCAAATTCCCGGGCATAAGCACCCTGTGAAAACCTAATCCTATCAGTGTCGATGGTTTTGAGCGGGCCAGGGTGTGTAATACTTTCTGGGCGAGTCGTAGGATAAGCCGGTCCGATTGCTACGGACCCAGTGTCAACAGTCCTATCGTAGACTTCGCCACCGTTGACTTCTTCATGCCAAAAATGACCTTCATGACCCAGATCCTCATAGCCATGCAACGCTGCCGTGGCCAAAACGCTTGCCAGAGCAGTACTAGCAATGGTGATACCCACCCCGACTTCAGAGTTGCGAATTTGCTGAGTTATTTCCGCCATAATATTTCCGCCATAATATTGCTTATATTATCATATTTTTGTGTTATTAGCAATAAAAAACTTGAATAACCTTTGTTCGTTTGATGAAGCACACCAAGCAGGCTGCAACGTGAAATAACATACTAAAAATTAGTCATATTTTTTATAGCCCTTTGACGTGATGTAAACTATATTGCTTTTTGAGACATCTAAATTTAAGTATCGCTGGCAACATTCTGTTCGACCAGAGAGGGAGGCCTATGGGTAAAATATCAGCACTTACTAGCGTTTTTCTAATCAGTTTGGGAGCTTTTCGTCTCTTATTGCCAGGCCTGACTTATGCATTCGTGGCGATCGACTGGCAAGTCGCGCTATTGGCAATCGGCGTAGGTTCTAGCACGCTGTTATACCAATATGGTCGCCTGCAAAATGTTAACTTAGCCGTAGTTTTCCAGGTTGCCGCAATCTTGCTCGGCGGTGCCGTATTAATAAGCACTTACACGCCGACTTTAGGCAGCTTGCGCGTCAACTATATTTCCGTCAGTGATATTATCCTGCTAACCGAAGCGGCAGTAGTGACTGCTCTTGCCGGTTTGCGCACCAACCACAACGCCGCTCCGTTGGGCGCCTACCTATCACTGCTGGCACTGATGTTAACTTCGTCGATCAAACTAACAGGAGTGCTACCGTCCAGCGAACCCAGCTATCGTCGCAAGCTGGCCCACTAGCCAGAGTTGTCAGCAATCAACTACTCCGGTATAATTTCTCGAGTCTTTGGGATATATTCCGGGGTAGCTCAATGGTAGAGCGGGTCGCTGTTAACGACTAGGTTGCTGGTTCGAGCCCAGTCCCCGGAGCCAAACTTAGCACGTTTTGCATAGCGTTCTTGAGACCATTATTACCGTACAGGCCAAATGAATAGTTCCCCAGCCGAGTTAAAAAAATCCTTTGGTTTTATAGGCAGCCTTAGATATAGCGTTAGGGTTGGCTCCCTTCGCCGCCAAATCCGCAAGTTACAATCAGATCCCAAAATTAAAGAACTAGAGCTAGCCATACAGAACGAGGGATTACTCGATGGGCTGGGTGGCATATCCTTGTACTTTGACCATGTTGAAAAATCGGGTAGAAAAATAATGTTCTCTAGCCCATTAGACGCCCAAATCCAGACTGACGGCAACGTTTATGCGACTTCAAAAACCAGTGGCGGTGGTTCAAGGCCTTCACTTACCAGGACCGTAGCGGGTGGGCTTTTGTTGGGACCGGTGGGCGCCGTAGCAGGAGCCGCTACCCAAAAACATGGCAAGATCACTACCCAAACGACAGTCCATGACGACCGGACAGTAGTTATCGATATAGGCGGCCAAGGTGGTTATATAAACGAAGTGCTGCCGTACTCACAATCATCCAGGGCCCGTGATTTTATGACCACTGTGTTGAACGTTTCTTACGATTACCGTCAGCAAAAGCCTAGGCTTACGGCTGCTAAATACATGGAAAACCTGAGAGTGCAACTGGCTGAACAAGCCAAACTGCTCGGCATATCCCGCAAGCAAAGAGAACTTGCAGCGCTCCAGGAAAAACGAGCTAACGATGATCAGAAATGGCGCGCCTTTAAAGCCGGTGAGCGTTCAGCTAAGCAAGAAAAGCGAACCAAGGAACGTTCCGAAAAACAAAAACTTCTAGCCATACAAGCCAAGAATGTTCGAAAAAACAGGCAGCTGAAGTTGGCCGCATTCAAACAACGAATGGGCACACTGGCTAGATCCGTACGCTCTGCGCTAAAAAAATGGTATACCAGAAATCCAGCAATTATTGCGATGATAGTAATTTTCTTCCCGGTCGGCTTATTGCTGATGTGGAAATACGCTGATTGGGCAAAAGCGACCAAGTGGATCATCACACTGGGTATGCTTAGCTTAATGGTTATCGGCCTAATCGGTGGCGACCAAAGCTCCTCGTCAAAGCCCACTCTTAAGAATAAGAACTCGGGCATCATATACACGTCCGCTGAGACTTTTGGACTTTAAAGTGCAAAACCCTTGGCTTGATCTACCTAGTCAAGCGCCCTATATCCTGCCACAAGATAAGCAGCGCATTGAGCATTATCACGATTACGCCAATTTGCGGCTGGACACGCTGCCCGAACAAGCCATAGGCGGCCTTGACAGGGCAGAAGTGGTTTTTCTGCTGCTCAATCCTGGTTTTGACGAAAAAGATATTAGCGTAAACTTAGCGCTCCCAACTTTTATAAAATCCAACCGCCTTAATGCGACCGACCCATATGGTTCGCCTTTCTATTATTTTAATGGCGGGCTGGAGCGTACCGGCGGCTATGAATGGTGGGCAAGGGTCTTAGGCCCACTGACCAGAGCCGGCGCTAGCGAAACTATGCTGCGAAACAAAATTATGGCAGTCGAATATTTCCCCTATCACTCGAAGCGCTACAAAAACCTACCTGTTGTCCCGTCCCAAGCGTATGGATTTAATTTGGTGGGTGAAGCAATCAAGCGGCAAAAAACCATCGTCATTATGCGCGGCAAAAGACTATGGCTAAAAGCAGTGCCGGGGCTAGCAGAATATTCGTATCTAGAAATTAGGAACCCGCGCAATGTAGTCATTTCCAGCAATAACTTAGTTGGTGGCGAAACTAGCTTCCAAACCATCAAAAACCTTATAATTGGTGCTTGATGACCGAGCAAGAAGAAGTCCAGCAGGCCTTGAAGGCGTTTCGTAACCTTTCAAAAGCCGACAGGCAAACCCTGCAACAACTGAACACGGATATCCAAAACCACCGAGGCCCGTGGGGCACGCCTATGGGCGGACAGAAAAACCCTGACGGATCAATCGAAATGCCTTGGACGCAAAACGACCCTCTCATCGGCGAGTTTATAAACTTTATGTACGACAGGGGACTGGTACCAACCACCAGCTGGACGGGTAAAGACGCAGCAGCACAATTACTAACATCCGATGGCCCGGCTAAATATGACAATCTAGACCTAGAAACAGTCCTAAAAGTTATTTTTATAGCCACACGCAAAGATCGTTTCGCCGGCGGCGCATTTGTTCGGGCTTTCGAAGCCGGCGACTTTCCAAAATTGGTTAACCGGCTCGTTCAACTACTCAATAACGGGTAATGCTTCAACCGGGACTTCCAGGATTCGAGCCAGTCGTTCGATTTGCTGGAATTTGCAGTACTTGACCGGTTCGCCAGCAACATTATAAATCCGGTAGTAATGATCGAAATAAACTGTCTCACCCTTAAAATTCTGGGCGCTAGTCGGTTCATCGATGCGCCTAATAATCCAGCCCTCAGGCTGACCGTCCAATATTCGTTTGATCTTGGCGTAGTGGTTAAAGGCCATACGCCGATTATAACAGCGGCCAGCTGTCTTGAAGTTTTAAGCTTCGGGGTCTTTAGCCGGTGGAGTAGCTGAATCGTCGTTACTAGGATCTTCAGGCTCAACAGGAACAATTGTCTCTTTGTGGATCTTGCTATCGAGATCTTTGGGCGGAATTATGTAGGTAATAGCAGGACGCTGAATCAATTCAGGTAACTCCGGGAGTTTTCCGAAGCCATCGTACCTATGGGCGGCCGGATGATCGTGATGCCTATCCTTTATGCCTGGCAACAAATACGAACTAGGGCTTGGGAGTGTCTTTTTAGGAACGGGAGCCATCGCCTTAAGTTTTGCCGCGGCGCTCGTAAACTCAAACGCCAATGATTGCTCCTCGACAGGACTAAGCCTGACGCCCACTACCATTTGCTGAGCCAACGAATCTTCGATCCTCGCAGATCCCAGCATAAGCCTCACCTTTAATGGTTGATCGGCTTCAGCAACTTGGTTTAACGGTAATAACTTGAAAAATTCTGTTACGCCTTCGCCCGTGAGAAGGGCTCCGAATTTAAGATTATTGTTAGTGATCGTTTCCTGACCTTTAGACATTGGCGCCAGCAAAAATACTTCATCTTGGTTTTCGGAGCCGTTCGATCCCGTCATTCGCGACAGTAAAGAAGACATCATTGAGCCTTCGTCGTAGTGTCCAAAACCACTGAATATGTCAGCACGCGACCTTCGCCCGGTGGCAATACGCAAAATGCGTGATTCAATCACTGCACCGTCTTGGCTTTTAAATTCATCGTAGGCAAGCGTCAGAGATAGCTCGCCGCCTGACGTCGTGAATCTAGTGCCCATCATCATCACGCCACTAAAAGCATTGGTGATTGCTTCGGTTCTGGCTACGGCGGTAGTTTGGGATGCTTCAACAGCGGCACTTAACGCCTGAACAGCTTCCCGCCGGGATTGCTCACGGGCAGAATCAACAGCAATTTTGCTGAAATCATACTGATGAGCTAAAGGATCATTCTCCTGCATAAATATTATTGTATCACTTTTAGAGTTTATTAGCAATAGCACTATCCTCGAGTGATATAATCAAACCATGCATAAAATCGCTACTCGAGTCTTTGTTTGCGCTTCAGTCGCTTTCGGCGTCCTGGGCATTTACATGGTTCTCAGCAACACCGATCCCGGAGATAAGAGCCACGGCTTTAGCTTGGTTGTATCAAAGCTGTTCGTCTGCAGCATCTTTGTAATCCTCAGCTCGTTCGCGCTCAGCGTAGCTGGCAAATACCTAAGCGACAAGTAGGTATGGCTTTGCCTGGTTCCGCTGGTGTCTTCAGGGATTATAATAGTTAGTGAACTGACCCAGAAGGATAGCGCATGCAAGCAACGGTCGCTACTAAAATAACTATCCAAGCCTCCCCGGCAGCTGTTTTTGAGTATCTTACCAACTTGAAGTATCACTACCTGTGGAACCCCCAAACCCACAGCATATCCTCCACTAAACGCATTAAATTAGGCAGTACTTACCAGACTGAAAACATGGTACTGGGAACGAAGTTTAAGGGTTCGAATGTGGTTACTGCATTGAGCGCGCCAAAGCACTTAACTATCGAAAACTCACTTGGATTGGTAACATGGAAGGCTGACTTCCGTCTATACAAACGTGGCCCGCAAACCGAGGTTAAGCTTAGTACCAAAGTCACCACCGACAGTAAAGTATTTGTGTTTACATTGCCGATCTTGAAGAAGCTGGCGCTCCGAGAATTGCGCACTGACTTGCAGGCGCTCAAGATTGCCGTTGAAGATCATCTGGAATAAGCAACGGGCAGCTAACTATATTTACAAATTAGTATTTTTATGGTATTTTATGTATTGTAATGAGCTCTCGACCGCTCTCACCTGAAGAGTACATGAACCACCGCCAGCGCATAGAAGATGCCGCCCAAGGTATTCATTTAGATGTAGCGGATCCTGAAGAGAATCGACGGCAGCTAACAATCCTGGACCTGATTGACCAAGAAGAAATGCTGGTTTCACCGAGCAGGCGACTGCATAGCTATAAGGTGGGTACTGCCCATCGGGCGGACCAGCCTTATCTCAGGCTGGGATCTACAGGCTTGGTAATTTCTACCGAGCACGGGACTTACCATTACCGTACGATGAGTGGTGAACGTCAAGCCAAAGACCCCGAAACTGGTATTGCCGGTCTGGGCGAATTAGTAGCAGAACGGCTGCACGGCAGCCATTTAACTATCCTTGGGCAGCAAAGCGGTGATGCAAACCACGACGCTGACCATGAGTTCAAACGACTGGCACTAGATGTCGTAAGGGCAGTGCAAGCGCCCGTGTACGTCTCGCTTCATGGCATGAGCCCTAATTATGCTTCAGGCTTTGATGACGAACGCAGTTATGACGTTATAGTTGGCATTGGCAATAATCCTTCGGAGCGTACCCAAAACGCCGCTGAAAGGGTAGTTAGCACTGCCGAAAGCCTGGGATTGCGGGGCGGCATAAACGTACCGTTTCTAAAAATCAGCGATCGTGATGGCGAATATCGAGTCCGAACTCACGATGACGGCAGGATCTACCCGATCACTTTTGCTGCTGCCGCAAGTAGGACTATGCGATCAAGCATTGAAAGCCAAGTAGCCACCCCGTTAGCGGCAATCCAGATTGAACTTTCCAGCAACTTGCGCTTGGTTGAAAAGAACGACAGCGCAGTGAACGCGTAGAAACTTATGGCCCATATTTGGGCTATCGCTTAATCCACGAAGCCCTGCAGGCAGCAACCGCTTAAAGTAGCTTTTCGCCAGCAGCGTCGGCGGCTTTTTTGAGCGCTGCTTGCTCCTCATTTCGGCGGGATGTTGCTTGGCGCTCCAGTTCTTCGGCCTTGCGCCGGGCCAACTCGGCTTCTTCTTTCTTCTTTTGGGCTTCACGTTCTAGTTCGACTGGTGTGGGCATGTATCCTCCTTGCTCTATGTTTCTAGCTTAACCAAAACGAATTGGTCTATCTATGAGATAGTTTACGAATTAGACTTCTTCGATCTTTTGCAGCCGCCCCGTGCCAACAGCAATCAGGATAAAGCCCACGGACAGCACCGCCAGCAAGGCATAGATCAAAACCAGCAACGAATAAATCGACCAGCTGGCCAGCCGTGGCGACAATGTTGTCAAAAATTGAAAGCCAATCGAGGTGGCAATTAGCCAACCACAGCCCAAGGCCAGCCAGCGCCAGCTACGCTGGTAGAGCAACCCGCCCACGCGTCGTTGGTAATTGTAAATTTCGTAAGCCGCGATTGTGCCGGTAAACCACATGTAAATATAGGGGGCAATGATTGTTAGCAAAATTGGCCAAAGCGATAGGTGATATACCAGTTCACGGTTTTCTGTCGCCACCACCAAATGCGTGTAGGTTACGCCAGCATAAACCACGCCTAATGTCAGCAAATTTGATACATAATAGGCATAGCCGCGCTTGACCAGGCCGCTCAAGCTCCGGGCGCCTTTGCCAATTAGTATAAAGCCAGCCAGGGGCAACGCCAGGTTCAGGTAATTATCAATAATAGTTGTGGCGGCCAGCCACGTAGGATGATGGGTCACGGTGTAGCCCAGAATGGCTGAAACAAGCTCCGATACGGGCAGCCATAACGCCAGCAAAAATATTCCGTGGCTAATTGTCAAAACAGCAGCACCGTCTTTTTGGTGCCGTACCATGTTGGCATATGATTGTAGCCTGGCAAAACCGTAAAAAGCCACGCTCCAAATGGCCGCCACCAGTACAATGATCGTCAAAGAAATAAGTCGTAGGCCAAGCGCAGTCAGGTGATATCGAATCAAAGTTGCCGGTGCTGGCTTGGGTAACAGGGTGAAGGCAGCATAGGCCACCACAAAAACCAGGTAGCTGGCGAAGAGCTTACGGTGCTGCTGGAATATCAGCTTGCGTCGGACATGTTTAGCAGGAATTTTGGCTGCCGTTGTGGCCATGGACGATGAATCCTTGATTAAACTCTCCTCTACGATACCTTGTGGTTAGACAGCGGCATGTGAGAAAAGTTACAATTTTGCGAAACTGTTCAAATCACAGGCATTTTTAAGATTTGGTACAATATTTGGTAATGGCAGCAACAAAGACCAAACAGCCGTGGACGCTCCAACGGGTTTTGCCATGGTTGCTAATCGTCGGTGGCATAATCGGCGCCTTGTGTGCGGCCATCCTGACGGCAGATAAAGTGACGCTGATCCAGCATCCGAACACCCACTTAAACTGTGACCTGAACCCAATCGTGGCCTGCGGTTCTGTGATAGTCACGCCACAAGCTTCGGCTTTTGGTTTTATGAATACTTTCATCGGCATGATCGGTTTCGGCGGCGTAGCCTTAGTCGGTGGCAGCCTGCTGGCCGGCGGCGTCTTCAAACGCTGGTATTGGCGCTGCTTCCAGGCCGGCGTATTATTTGGCGTTGGCTTCGTTACTTGGCTGCAGTTTGAGACAATTTACCGCATCCACGCCCTGTGCCCATACTGCATGGTTGTCTGGTCAGTAATGATTCCAATCTTTATTTACACTACCGTTTACAACTTGCGCCAGGGCAACCTGCCAACTCCGGTCAGGCTCAAGAGACTCGTTGGTTTTGTTGACAAGCACCATCTTGACGTACTGATCGGCTGGTACCTGATCATCTTCCTGGCCATCCTGACGCACTTCTGGTACTACTGGAAAACCGTCATCTAAATTCTTGTCCTAGTCGGCAATCTGTAAGATAATAAAATCAATGGAGAAAACTGCTGGAATCGCTTTGCTGTCTGTTTATGACAAGACGGGGATTGTCGAGTTTGCAAAAGGGCTAACTGATTTGGGTTGGCAAATTTACGCTTCGGGTGGCACGGCCAAAGCTTTGGTTGATGGCGGCGTGCAAGTTACCGACGTTTCGGAACTTGTCGGCGGCAAGGCGATCCTCGGCCACCGCGTCGTTACGCTGTCGCGCGAAATCTCGGCTGGTTTGCTGGCGGATAAATCCAGCGCTGAAGACGTGGCCGAAATGAAAGAACTTGGCTTGCCGATCATTGACCTCGTCTGCGTTGATTTGTATCCACTAGAGGAAGCGATCAACAAAGAAGGCTCAACCAAAGCCGACGTCATCTTACAGACAGACATCGGCGGCCCGACTATGCTGCGCAGTGCGGCCAAAGGCAACCGGATTGTCGTATCGAATCCCAACCAGCGCCAAGGTGTTTTGGACTGGCTGAAGGCTGGCAAGCCGGACGAACAGGCAAAACTCGACGAACTCTGCGCGGCAGCCGAATACGAATGCGCCCGCTACATCACGGCTTCTGCCAAATATCTTGGCGGCACCAAGGTGGCTGGCATTGTGGCGAAACTGGAAAGCCCGACGAAGTACGGCGAAAACCCACAGCAAGCCGAAGCCGGCTTTTACGCTGATAACCGCGTCAACGTCGACCCGCTCGGCATTGACCAATTCCAGCATGTGCAGGGCATGGAGCGCAGCTTTATCAACATGACGGACATCGACCGTCTGCTGCAAACGGTGACGCACATCGCCGCCGGCTTCGAAGTTAACTTCGGTAAAGTTCCGTTGATTTCCGTCGGCGTGAAGCACGGCAACGCTTGCGGTGCTGGTGTGGCTGATTCAGCCGTCGAAGCCGTGCAGAAAATGCTGACTGGCGACACGCGCGCAATCTTTGGCGGCGTAGTGATGATCAACGCCGCAATCGACAAAGACGTAACCGAAACTTTGATGCACTTTGCAATGGACGGCGACATGAATCGCTTGCTGGACGGCGTAGTGGGGGCGAGCGTAACTGATGAAGCCCTGGAACTGCTTAGTCGTAACAAGTTAAGAGTTGTCATTAATCCAGCGCTGAACACGTTAAGTAAGTCTTCTCTCGATAGACAGCGCCGCTTGCGGCCAGTGCGTGGCGGCACTTTGGAGCAGCCAAATTATGACTTCGTCCTCGACATCAAAGCTGACTACATGCAACAGCACGGTGACTTAACAGACCAGCAAAAGCAAGACCTGATCGTTGGCTGGGCCATCGGTAGCACCAGTAACAGCAACACAATTACTCTAGTCAAAAACGGCCAACTCATCGGCAACGGTGTCGGCCAGCAAGACCGTGTCGGTGCCGGGCAGTTGGCGCTGACGCGCACGACGATCGAACTACCGGAGCTGGAAGAGCAGGACGATCATTTGATTCTCAAAGTTACTTTGGATAAATCCAAGCTGGAAGGTGCGAGCGCCTACGGAGACAGCTTCTTCCCATTCCCGGACGGCCCAGGCTTGCTCGCGCGTGCCGGCATCAAAGCCATCCTCGCCAGCAGCGGCTCAGTCGCCGACGAAACCGTCATCAAAAGCCTGACCGACCAAGGCGTCTCTCTCTTACTCGTCCCCGACAAAACCGGCCGCGGGTTCTACTTGCACTAGTTGTTGAAGTTTTTGAGTTGCGCAGGGGCAAGCTGGAAGTAGTCAACCACGACCTTACCGCTTTCGCTAACAAATGAAATATCCATATCAATTTTCTGCTTTGATGATGCGTCTAAAACACTGTAGGAAAGTGTGATACCGGTTGGTGGACTTAACGTATCGGCGTTGCTTGAAGTCGAGCCGCTGCTTATTAATTGAGCTTCTGTGTAATCAGAACTGGTAAACGACGACGGATTGAAGCTAACTGGTATCTTTGCAAGATTGCTTGATACAGAGGCCAAGCCGCTCTTGGATACATTTATCCAATTTGACGTGCCGAACGTTTCAAGCTGAAGTTTTTTAAAATAAGTGCTCGACAAAGAGTCGACGCATGTTTGATTTTTCTGCTTAATTGCCTGGGCAAACGTAGCGTAAACTTTTTCGGCATCTGATTTATCCGCGCTTGAGCTCGACGGCGGTATGCATAAGAGAGCCGGTCCATTGGATTTGGAGAAGTGCATAAAAGCAAAAACACCGCCCCCTGCAAGAATTATCAATATTATAACGGTTGGCAAAAACTTGAGTTTTTTAGGTTTTTTTATTTCATTAGGCATTGGACTTACAGCGTTAGGCTGGTCGCTACTCAGCGGGGTGTGAACCTGCGATGTGATAGAATCTCCGACTCCAATCGGTTGGGCTGGCAAAGGCTGAACAAGTGGAGTTGGGGGCTGCGCTTCGGGCACACTAACTGGCGCTTGACCTGTTTGATCTTGAGGGGGCTGTGGAGAGCTGGGTTCCATGATCTAAATATAACTGGCGTTTACTGATTTGACCAGAAGTCGTGGATTTGGCGGGCTTTTTGGGCAGCTAGGCCGGTGTAGTTTTTCTCGGGGTTTTCAAGGATCTTCTTTTCAGAGTCGGTAAATTTGGCGAAGTAGTCGGCGATGGAAGTGTCGGTGCTGGCGGCTTCGTAGAGAGAGCGGCCGGCGGCTTGGGCTTCGTGAGCAATTTTCTTGGAAGTTTCGTGTGCCTGGGTGTGGCCATATTTCTCTAGTAGCAGGTAAAGCGGTTCAGCTGCGATGGCGCCGCCGGATAGGTAGAGGTTCTTTTCCATTTGCTCGGCGTCGACTTCTAGCTTGCTCATAACTTCATTAAGCCGTTTGGCCATGCTGGCGACGAGGGCGAGCATCACGCCGTAGAAGCGAGCGGAAGCCGAGTCGGTCAGGTCGCGCTGGTGCTCGCTGACGATGTTCAGCTGGGCGTTCAGCAGCTGGGCGTTGACTTGCTTGCTCATGCTGATGACGTTCTCAAAATTCCAAGGGTTGCGCTTGTGCGCCATCGTGGAGCTGCCAGTTTGGCCTTCTTCAAACTTCTCCCGGACTTCGGCAATCTCAGAGCGCTGCAAGTTACGCATATCGTGCGACAAGTTGGCCATAACGTTAGCGCAGACGTTAACTTCGTCCAGGAAACGCACAATGTTTTCGGCTGGTACGATTTGCTTGCTAAAGACGGATGGCTCGAGTCCGACTTTGGCCAGCACTTGCTTTTCGAACTCAAACGGATCATCCACAAAAATGCTCAGCGCGTTGTATGTTCCGGTGGCGCCAGAGAATTTACCCTTGAGTTTGGTACTGAGGAAGGCCATCGACTTATAACTTTCGCCAATACGCTGGGCGTATTCCGCCATTAGGAAGCCAAAGGTGATCGGCACGGCGTGCTGGCCATGCGTACGGCCAACTTGCACGGTGTCGGCGTATTTGTCAGTCAACTCCAGCAGGGTTTTTTGCAAAGCTTCCAGGCGGGGAACCAGCAACTCGTCGCAGGCTGTCCGCAGTTGCAAGGCCATGGCCGTGCTGACGATGTCGTAACTGGTAGCGCCAAAGTGCACGAATGGCTTGGCCTCGTCGTTAAGGTGCGATTTTATAACGTTCACCACGGCTTTAACGTCGTGCTTGGTGGTTTTTTCTTCTTCAGCAACGGCTTCGGCGGTGACTTTGGTGGCGGCTTCGCTGATGGCGTCGGCGATTTCGTGGCTGCAAACGCCAAAGTCGGCCAAAGTTTGGGCCAAAGCGCCCTCGACGTAAGCCTGGAAAGCTATGCGGCTGCGTTCCGACAGGTAAGAGGCAATCGCGGTGTCGTAGTAACGGCCGTCGACCGGGTCGATTGCGTCAAAGTTAGAACTGGCGTCAACCATCGGCAATTGGATAGGTTTCATGAGGCACCACCTTTCTGTAAATAGTTAAGCACGTTTGACTCGATGCGCGCTAGCGGATCGGCGTCTTCGGCTTTGACAAATTTCTCGCCGGTCATTGTTTCAAAAAGTTCAATATAGCGATCGGAAACCATTTGCACGACCTCGTCAGTCAATTCGGGCATGGTTTGACCGGGCTGGTTCATGAATCCTCGTTCGATCAGCCATTCGCGGAAAAATTCTTTTGAAAGGTGCTTTGGCTTGTCCGAACTTTTGCCAGAAGTGTAGGCATCGTAGCTGTCGGCGTAAAAATATCGTGAGCTGTCAGGAGTATGGATTTCGTCGATGAGAATCAGCTTGCCGTCATACCGGCCAAACTCGTACTTGGTGTCGGCCAAAACCAGTCCGCGGGCTCGGGCCATTTCCTGACCCCGAGCAAACAATTTTCGCATGTGGGTTTTTAGTTCTTCCCATTCTTCGGCCGTCGCCAAACCTTGCTCCAAAATTTCAGATTTCGTAATGTCTTCGTCGTGGCCTTCGGCGGCTTTACTGGTCGGCGTAATGATTGGTTCTGGGAAATTATCAAACTCTTTCAGGCCGTCGGGCATCGACGTGCCACAAAGCTCGCGTTTGCCTTCGGAATATTCGCGCCAGGCGTGGCCGACGAGCACACCGCGGATGACAAGTTCGATTTTTACAGGATCAGCTTTGATACCAATGCCAACGTTAGGATCCGGCGTCGCTTGCAGCCAGTTTGGCACAACGTCTTCGGTGGCTTTTAAAAAGTGGGCGGCCAACTGGTTCAGAACCTGGCCTTTGTAGGGAATTGGAGTCGGGAAGATGACGTCAAAAGCGGAGATGCGGTCGGTGGCGATCATCAAAAGTTGGTCGCCAAGGTCGTAAACGTCGCGCACTTTGCCATGGTACAGCCCGACTTGGCCGGGAAATTGAAAATCAGTCGTCGAGATGGCGAGTGTACCCATTACCTCTATTGTACGGTAAAATGGTGGCATGCAGCAAACAGGGACAACCGGCTTCGCTTTCAAATTGTCATCTCGAGCTTGTCGAGAGATCCCGTACAACCAAATTTTGGACACGGGTTCCTTCGACTTCGCTCAGGATGACAGGGAGTCGGTGTAGTGCCAGCAAAAGTTATAGGCATCGTCGGCGGTGGCCAGCTCGGTCGCATGCTGACAGAGGCCGCCACGCCAATGGGCTTTAAAGTTGCGGTGGTGGATCCGGGTGAAAATTGTCCAGCCAAACAGGTCGGCGCAGAGCAGATCGTGGCTGAACTGCACGACGAAAAGGCGTTACACGAACTGGCCAGCAAAGTTGACGTTATTACTATCGAGATCGAGCACGTGGACGCCAAGCTTTTGGCCGAAATTAATGAGTTGGGCAAGCCAGTCCATCCGGCGCCAGCGACGATTGCTATGATCCAAGACAAGTTTGCCCAGAAACAATTCCTGCACAAAGCTGGAATCGCGGTGGCTGATTTTGTAGAAGTTACGAATGAAGCTTCGGCCAAAAAAGCATTGCAAGATTTTGGCGGCAAAATGCTACTAAAGACCCGTTTTGGCGCCTACGACGGCCGGGGCAATATGGTAATAAGTTCCGAAGAAGATTTAGCCAAAGGACTGGAGTTTTTCAAAAACCAACCGCTGTACGCCGAAAAGTTTGTGCCGTTCGTGAAGGAACTGGCAGTGATGGTAGCCCGCAGCACTACAGGCGAAACAGCCGTTTATCCAGTTGTTGAGACCATCCAGGAACGCAATATTTGCGTCGAAGTTTTGGCTCCGGCGCCAATTGATAATTCCGCCCGCGAAACAGCCAAAAAATTGGCGCTGCAAGTCGTCGAAAACATGGAAGGCGCTGGCGTGTACGGTATTGAAATGTTTTTGACAGACGACGAGCAAGTGATCGTCAACGAAATCGCACCGCGGGTCCACAACAGCGGCCATTACACCATCGAAGGCTGCGAAACTTCTCAGTTCGAGCAGCACATCCGGGCAATTACCGGTTTGCCGCTCGGCCCGACCAGTTTGGTTGCGCCAGCTGCCGTTATGGTCAACATCCTTGGCGAACGTGACGGCGAAACTTTGAACGAAGGCTTGGACACCGCCAAAGACCACGGCGCAACAGTTCATATGTACGGCAAAGCGCCGACCAAAATTGACCGCAAGATGGGGCATTTGACTGTGACCGGCGAGGATTTGGAGACAGTAAAAGTTAAGGCCGAAGCCGCCCGAAAGGCAATTACCGTTTAGTACGGTATACTGATCTTATGGAAAATCCTAAGGTTGGCATCATTATGGGATCAGACTCCGACATGGACATCATGGGCGCCGCCGCTAAAACCTTGGAAGAATTTGGCGTGGCGCACGAAGTCAGGATTGTTTCGGCTCACCGCACACCGGATGAAATGATCGATTATGCTAAGTCTGCCGCTGGCCGCGGCCTGAAAGTTATCATTGCTGGTGCCGGCGGTTCAGCCCATTTGCCGGGCATGACCGCCTCAAGCACGACCTTGCCAGTTATCGCCATCCCGGTCAAAAAAGAAAGTCACGGCCACGAAGCCTTTTGGAGCAATATCAAAATGCCCCCCGGCATTCCGCTGGCCACCATGCCCGAAAACGGCGCCAAAAACGGTGCATTGCTGGCTGTCCGAATCCTGGCCTTATCAGATCCAGAACTCGCCAACAGATACGCCGAGTTCGTTGCCCAGCAAGCCGCCGCTGTCAAAGAAACAGACGCCAGCGTTCAAACTGACGGCTGGGAATCAGTTTTAAGTTAAGCTAGCCTTCGCGGTGGCCGATATCGGTGCGGTAGTGCATGCCATCGAAGTGGATGGATTTGATGGCTTCGTAGGCTTTGCCCAAAGCTTCATCCAGTGAGTTGCCGACCGCAGTAACATTCAGCACGCGCCCGCCAGCCGTAACTAATTGGCCGTCTTTGATTGCCGTGCCGGCATGAAAAACTACGACCCCATCTTGGGAGCTGGCTTCTTCTACACCGCTGATCGGCAAACCCTTTTGGTAATCACCGGGGTAGCCGCCGGAAACCAAACAAACACAAACCGCGAAACCTGGCCGCCAACCTACGCTGGACGGATCAAGTTTGCCGTCAGCGCAGTCGCTCAAAATTTGGTACAAATCACCGTCCAATAAGCGCATATAAACCTGGCATTCCGGGTCACCAAAGCGGGCATTGAATTCCAAAACTTTGATGTCGTTGCCATCCGGCCCGTCGATCATTAGGCCCGGGTAAAGCAAACCTTTGAAGGTTGCACCGTCGGCTTTCAGTCCGGCAATTGCCGGTTCTACAACTTTGGCTTTGATCTCGCCCATATGCCAATCAGTAATCCAGTCGACTGGCGCGATGACGCCCATACCGCCGGTGTTGGGGCCTTCGTCGCCGTCATTGACTTGTTTGTGGTCTTGCGACGGCGGGAACAGCACGGCTTGCTGGCCATCGCTAAGCGCGTGCATTGAAGCCTCGCGGCCTTTCAAAAAATCTTCGACGACAACCTGGTTGCCGGCAGCGCCGAAAGCTTTGTCGATCATAATTTCTTTGATAGCCTCGTCGATTTGCTCGGTAGTTTCGGCAATGATGACGCCTTTGCCCGTCGCCAAGCCGTCAGCTTTAATGACCACTGGCAAGGGCCGGGACTTGGCGTAAGCAGCAGCTTCGGCGGGATCGGTAAAGTTCTTATACGCTGCGGTTGGGATCTTAGTTTTGGCCATTAGATCTTTGGAAAATGCTTTGGATGTTTCGATTTTGGCGGCGGCTTGGTTTGGGCCAAAAATGCGTACGCCTGACTTTTCAAACAGATCAACCACGCCAGCTTCAGAAGCCGCTTCCTGTCCTACAACTGTCAGCTCAATACCATTACGTTTGGCAAAATCCAGCAAGGCCGGGCCATCCGTAAAGCCAATATCGACATTTTCGATAATACCTTGGCTGCCACCATTGCCGGGCGCCACGTAAACTTTGTCGACTTTTTCCGATTGAGCCAGCTTCCAAGCCAAAGCTTGTTCGCGGCCACCGCTGCCAATCACCAAAACTTTTGCCATGAAACCCTCCTACTTAAGCTTGATTATACGTGAGCCTAGCTATTGCTGGCCAGAAATGCCCGTCGCGAT
>DASZPJ010000032.1:0-24135 GCA_035550295.1 Saccharimonadales bacterium (SeqCode) | reverse complement strand
TTGAGCGGGGCTTTGGCAGCCGGCTGCAGCCTGTCGCCCCACGAACTGGCTCCACCTGAACCGGCTTCCACGGTGGGCTCTAGCCTTTCAGCCGAGCCTACCGTTGCACCTACCCTTGTAGCCTGTGATTATGGCCTTGATCGCTTCGGGGACACCGTTACGAAGCATGACCGTAAGAAGGATTTTTGGGAAGCCACCAGTCATATTGGTAGCATAACGCTTCAGTATAAGCGCGACTGCAGTGTTAACTTCGAAGATAAAGATGGCAATCCGATTGGTGAAGCGGACTGCAATGGCCCAAGCTTTGTCTTCGAGCCACCTGTAACCAAAAATGAAACACTGCGGCATGCGGCTAAGCAGATCTTTTGGCGAATCAACGGCGCCCAGCTGTGCGGCGATCATGAAACTGTACCAATCGGCACTATTACTGACATAAATCCCTGAGTTGGCTATAATTAGGCTATGCGACACAGCGTCCGGGCCGTTATTTTCAAAGACAACCAGCTGCTGGTTATGAAACGCCGCAAAAATGGCAAAGATTTTTATACTTTGGTGGGCGGCGGGATTGATGATGGTGAAGCACCCGAAGCAGCCCTGGTTCGCGAGTTACGTGAAGAAGCTAGTATCGAAGTTGCCAAACCGCGGCTGGTTATCAAACTGGACCAAAAAGGTTTTGGCGAGCAACTGATCTACGCCTGCAAGTACGTCAGCGGCGAGCCGGCGCTTGCCGGAGACAGCGGTGAAGCCGGACAAACCAAAAAAGGCCAAAACACCTACCAACCAATGTGGCTACCAATCAAAGAGTTAGCATCTGTAAACTTGTTGCCCGAACAGCTCAAAGTGGTGCTCTGGGGAAGCCTGGGCGGCATATATTGGCCGGATCAACCGATCGAACTTACTGTCAAAAGCTGAATAAGTTATACTGTTGCAATAAACACGGAGGGACTATGACATCGACGCCACAGCGGGTGGTATTCGGCACCCTGGCGGCACTATTTATTTTTACGTCGTCAGCGCTGACAATTTCAGTTATTGCTAGCAATATCCAGCAAAGCCACCAGAACGACAAATTGGCGGCAGCCGCCAAGACAATCTGCTCAACCAACCCAACTAAAAATAAGGAGAATACCCAAGTGGACGGACAACAATTAGCAAACACCCAACTAGCCAACTTTGATGCTGGCTGCCAAATTCCAAAACTCGAAACAATCGACACGGTAGTTGGTAGTGGCCCCGAAGTAAAGCCAACCGATAGCGTCACAGTTGACTACACTGGTGCCGTGGCCAGTACTGGCATAATCTTCCAAAGCTCACTTGATACTGGTCAAACTGTTAACTTTCCACTCAACACCGTTATCAAGGGCTGGACGGAAGGTATTCCCGGTATGAAAGTAGGCGGAACACGCCGGTTACTAATCCCAGCCGCCCTGGCTTATGGTGCCAATCCGCCACAAGGCTCTGGCATTCCAGTCAATGCTGACCTGGTTTTCGATGTCACCCTCCACAAGATCGGAAAGTAAACAAAAACCGTAAAATTGGGTGAAAAAGCACAACATATAGTGTCTTGATTTGAACCCAAGCGCTATATATAATCTTTTCTACAGTCAGATTGTTCTGATCTAGAGCACATATCAAAAATAAAAAGCGTCAGAAAAGTGACTGAGCCGTCCGAGAGACACGGTGAGGTAACTGACGCTCTAAACAGAGGGGGACCCTTATGGTCAAAAACATCACTATCTTCACCACCAATACTTGCGCTTACTGCGCTATGGTCAAGAAGTACCTCGACGTCAAAGGCCACCAGTACGAAGTAGTGAACCTCGACGAACACCCAGACCGCCAGGCCGAAGCTTTGGCTCTATCCGGCGCCATGACCGTGCCAGTCACGGTAGTTACCAAGCAAGACGACAGCCGCGATGTAATCGTCGGTTACAACCTGGCGCGATTGGCTCCAGCCGTAGCGTAAGACATCCATATCGTCATCCTGAACTTGATTCAGGACCCCATTTGCCTAAAAATTCTGTTAACGAGATCCTGAAATAAATTCAGGATGACGGAGTAAGTTGTTACAATAGGAATCCATATGAGTGATACCAAAGACATCCCGAAGCATGACGTGATCATGATTGGCGCTGGGCCGGCGGCACTGACGGCGGCGATTTATACTACGCGCGAAGATATTGAGACGCTGCTATTTGAACGGGCAGTAGTTGGCGGCTTGGCGGCCGTAACTGATAAGATCGACAACTATCCTGGTTTTCCAGAGGGCGTCGAAGGCTTGAAGCTGGCTGATGACTTGCGCCTGCAAGCCGAACGCTTTGGCGCCGTTATCGAGCTCGGTGAAGTTACCGCTATTCATGACGAAGGCGAGTTCAAGCGGCTGGAAACGACCAGCGGCGACATGCTGGCTAAAGCAGTCCTGGTTGCCACCGGATCAGATTATAAAAAAGTTGGTTGCCCGGGCGAAGTCGAATACTACGCCCGTGGCGTACACTACTGCGCAACTTGCGACGGCGCCTTTTACCGCGACAAGCGATTAGTCGTGGTTGGCGGCGGCAACTCGGCCGTTCAAGAAACCATCTTCCTAACCCGCTTTGCTACCCACATTGACTTGCTTGTGCGCTCGACCCTCAAAGCCAGCGATGTCTTGCAGCAAGAACTGGACAAGTTCGTCAAAGACGGCAAGGTCACCGTTCACCTGGGAACAAGCACTGACGAAATCGTCGGCGAAGAAGGCAAGGGCGTCACTGCCGTCAAAGGTACCCAAGATGGCAAACCAGTAGAATTTAAGACCGATGGCGTTTTCGTTTTTGTCGGGCTGATGCCAAACTCACAATTCCTCAAGGACACTATTATCAAACTCGACGAAGTCGGCTTTGTGCTGACCGACGAGCACCTGGAAACCGGCATGCCAGGCGTCTTCGCGGCCGGCGACATTCGTTCTGGCGCGACGATGCAAATTGCTTCAGCAGCCGGCGAAGGCGCCACCGCGGCGCTCAAGATCCGCGAGCACCTCGAAGGCCACAAACTCGGCGGCCTGTACTAAGCGTTAGCGTATTGCAAAAAAGCTATTTTTGTGCTAAAATAACTTATTAATGAGCGATCCAGTTCCAGCGTTGCCTGATTTTATTGAGGAAGTAGAAGCTTCCGGCACGATCGTGAGCTCTATCGGCCGCACAGTCATACTCGAAAACATCCCTAATGACTGGGATAAGCGCGCCATTAGCTCGGGATTGGCCAAGCCCTGGCAGGCAGATAGAGATCAAGATGGCCGGTTTGTTTTTGCGGATATTAGCCAAGAAGATGAACTTACACGTAAGATTTATTCTAATACCGCTCCGCCAATGATGGGCAAAGCCGGCTGGGCTTTAGCGGGCGTACGATCGATTTATCGCTATAAAGATGACGAACGAATGAAAATTCACCTAACGGATGAATGTTTTGCCGAAGAAACTGTGGCTTGGGCGGCCGAAACTCTACGCAAAGTTTATGCGGAACGCGAAAAAAGTGGAGCGAAGCTCGCTCACGGCGCGGTTTTAGCTCAGCTCGATTTAAATCGCGAAAGAGCTACCCGACGCAACGAAGCTCTTTTGCCCAAAAGGGATCGGATTGCCCGATCGGTTAAAGAGTTTTTTGGCTTTAAGGTCGCGGATCTAAGCTCACCAGCGGTGACTAAGCAAGAGCACAAGGCTATGTTGGCACGCTGGAAGGCGCTTGATGAGCGGCGTCGCGCCCGGCTAGACGAAGATCAAACAGCCTTGTAATTCGGGAAGTAGTCACCAACGAACTGGTCTTTACGCAGGCCAGATTTATAAAGGTCTTTTTCTAGAGTCTCGACCATGGCTTCCGGGCCGGACAGGTAAACCAATGTATCGGGCGTTGGTTTTGCCAAACCCATAATTAATTCGGCGCTCAAATTGCCGCGCTCGCCGCCCCAAGCAGGCGATGGGTCACTGACCACGATAGTCGCATGAACGTTAGCACGATCAAAAGTGTCTTGAAAGATGATTTCCTCTTCGGAATGCACGCCGTAAACGAACTGGATCGGCCGTGATTCATTGGTGGCTGCCAGCCATTCCATGATGCTATGGAAAGGCGTCAGGCCAATGCCGCCAGCCACGAAGACAAGTGGTGTTTGGACGAGTTTTGGCAGTACAAAGTCGCCCATCGGGTCGCTCATGGTAAGCTCTGCTCCTGGTTTTAGACCAAACAAGGTTTTCTTAAAAGAGCTGCTTTTGTCGTCGCCGGCGTATTTGGTGGTAATCGTCACCAATTCTTCGCTTGGCGATGAGGACAGGGTAAACCAGCGCTTGTGGCCACGTTCGTCTTCATTTTTGTGGGGCAGGAAAAGCTCGATGAACTGGCCGGCGGTGTAGCTGATGGGTTTCTCTGGCCGGAAGAAAAAAGTCCGGATATTGCCAGCCTCGTCACGGGTGTGATCCAAAACTACTTTCATCTGATTATTATATCAACGCTTAAACCGGTCAGGGTAATCAGTAATTACGCCAGCTAAACCGTATTTTGCCCATTTACGGGCTTTGGCCGGATTATTAGTACCTTCACCCAGGAATAATTTTGCCCACCACCGGTTTTTCTTTGGTGGAAAGCTATTCAGCTCCCAGCCGCCACGGCTAACAGCGCGGATAAAGAATCCCCACAACCAATAATCAAGCATGCTGACTTGATTAGTGCCAAGTTGTTTCATGCGCCGACGGGCGCGCACGCTCGACCAATTTTCGATCACTATAGTCTGGACTTCCGGCAAAGCAGCGTGCAGGGCCAGCAGCACGTCTTGGTCATACGACGCAAAGCGAAAGTCTCCGGGCTTCCAGCCGTGTTCAAGGAAAGCTTTAACAATCTCAATGACCAGTTCCGTCGCTACCAGCGGCTTCACCTCAATTATCACCGGGACTTTGCGCTTAATGTGCTTAAGCGCGGTCGGCAAATCGACCAAACCAGGTTTATGTTTGGCCAGCTCGGCAAACGTAGTCTGCGCCACGACCAAGTGGTTACCAGCAATATCTACCAGTTGTGCGTCATGGATTAGCGCCGTCCGATGGTCTTTGGTAACCCGTACATCAAGTTCGATTTCATCAACCTTATGTTCCAGTGCGATGTCAAAACTGGCCAGGGTGTTTTCCGGAGCAAGTCCGCGCGCGCCGCGGTGGCCGATGATTTTCATATGCTTCTTAGTGTACAATATCCATAAGCTAATCAAAGGAGTTACTGTGCCCGATTTTAACCAAGTCTTAGAACCCGGCGACTACCAGAATGGCGTCGTTAACACCGTTGTTGAAATTCCCCAAGGTTCAATTTTGAAAGTTGAGTGGGACCGGGGACGCGCTGCTTTTATGCTGGACCGCGTCGAACCGGCTATCTTTGCCAAGCCTTGCAACTACGGCTTTATTCCCCAAACGCTGGACGAAGATGGTGACGAACTCGACACCCTAATTTATTGCCACGACGAAAAGCTGCCTACTGGTATCTGGTTGGAAGCCAAGGTTTTGGGCGTCATGAAGTTCGAAGACGACGGTGAAATCGATGACAAAATCGTCGTCGTGCCCGCCGACAACCGCAACAACAGCGGTTGGCCAAACACGCTGGACGAGCTCGGCCAAGACTGGAAAAACCGCGTCGAACATCACTTTACGCACTACAAAGACCTTAAAAAACCCGGCAGCACCAAAGTCACCGGCTGGGGCGACGCTAGCGAAGCCCAAAAGATTATTGGTGAGTGTATCGAGCGCTACAAGAGTAGCAAGTAGGCTGTAGCGGGTAGGCCGGGATGAAAAAGATTATTCCCACAGACGCTGTCGTCATTCCCGACACTGCCCAGCGCGTTTTTGAAGGCAAAATCTTTGACGTTTACCAATGGCCGCAGGAATTGTTTGACGGATCAAACTCTATTTTTGAAATGCTCAAACGACCGGATACGGTAGTCGTGGTTGGCCTGACGCCGGATGGCGTGATTGTTTTGGACGACGAACAGCCACACTTTGGTTCACGCAAAAGTTTTCCGGGTGGGCGCGTCGATACCACTGACGCCAGCGTCGAATCGGCTGCCCAGCGCGAGATGCAGGAAGAAACCGGGTACAGTTTTAAAAACTGGCGGCTCATTAAAGTCGTCCAGCCGTACTTAAAGATCGAATGGTTTGTGTATTTATTCGTGGCCTGGGAAGTTGACGGCCAGTCCGAAGCTCATTTGGATGCCGGTGAAAAAATCAAAGTTGAAGTTGTGTCGTTCGATAATTTGCGTGAATTAGTACTCGATAAGCAGGGCTATTTAGGTGAAGGTTTGCCAGCCTTTGAATCAGTAGAAGACTTGCAGGGCTTGACGGAACTACCGGAATTTGTCGGCCAAGAAGTTGACCGATAGGGCTAACAGCTTCTATAATTTAGCCATAAGCACTTCACTAAAATTACAAGCGAGGAATTAGTATGAAAACACGGGTGGCAATTAATGGATTTGGCCGAATCGGGCGCAACGCTTTTAAAGTCGCATTTGAGCGCAGTGATATCGAAATTGTGGCCATCAACGACCTGACCAGCCCGGAAACCCTGGCGCACCTACTGAAGCACGATAGCAACTACGGCACCTATGGCCGTGAAGTTGGCTTTGACGAAAAGGGCATTATTGTCGACAAAAAGCACATCCAAATTTTTGCCGAGCGCGACCCCGCCGCTCTACCGTGGGGCGAGCACAAAGTTGACGTTGTTATAGAATCCACCGGCTTCTTTGTCGACCCGGCCAAAGCCCGCGCCCACATCGACGCCGGTGCCAAAAAAGTCGTCATCAGCGCGCCAGCCAAAGGCGAAGGCGCCACAACTGTTGTTTTGGGGGTCAACGAAGACTCTTTGAGTGCCGAAGGCGCCAGTGACATCATTAGCAATGCTTCCTGCACCACCAACTGCATCACGCCAGTCGCGGCCGTCATCGAAGCCAACTTTGGCATCGAAAAAGCCATGATGACCACCGTTCACAGCTACACCGCGTCGCAAGCCCTGCAGGACGGTCCAGCCGCCAAAGACAAGCGCGAAATGCGTAACGCCGCCGAAAACATCGTACCAACCACGACTGGCGCCAGTATCGCTGCCGGCCAAGCCTTGCCAGCCTTGCAGGGTATCTTTGGTGGCATGAGTGTCCGCGTTCCCACGCCAGTAGTTTCACTTAGCGACTTTGTGATCATTACCAAGCGCGATGTGACAGTCGAAGAAGTCAACGAAGCATTCAAGAAAGCCGCCAAAGAACCTTACTACCAAGGCATCCTGGATGTAACCGAAGAAGAACTAGTTAGCTCCGACTACATCGGCAACAGCCACAGTGCCATCGTCGACCTCAAACTGACGGCTGTGGTACAGGGCAACATGCTCAAAGTCGTTGCCTGGTACGACAACGAATGGGGCTACTCTAACCGCCTAGTCGAAGTCACCGCCGACACTGGCAAATTGCTGCACCAAAAAGAAGATCACTCAGCCCACCACGATTAGGCTATACTGTAGGCATGAAGATTGCCGTTACGACTGATCACACCGGTTTGGCTTACGCCGATGCTTTTGACCAGTTCAAAGCTTACATAGTTGAGCTTGGTCATGAAGTTGTGGACTTTGGACCTAAAGAACTCGACATGGACGATGATTATCCGGACTTCATGTTTCCGGCAGCTCATGCTGTCGCAAATGGCGAATGCGAAGCTGGCATCATCATGGGCGGCAGCGGCCAAGGCGAAGCTATGGCGGTAAACCGTGTCAAAGGCGTTCGCTGTACTGTTTTCTACGCCCCGGCTTTGGCTAAGCAGCCCATTGATGCCGAAGGCAATATGAGTGATGATCCTTACGAAATTTTGAAATTGAGCCGGCAGCACAACCATGCCAACATGCTCAGCCTGTCCAGCCGCTTTTTGACGGTTGACGAAATGAAGCAAGCCATCAAAATCTGGCTCGAAACTCCTTATAGTGATGTCGAACGCCATGCTCGGCGGGTACGTAAACTAGACGAAATGGCCTAAAACGTGGGGGTGGTTTGTCCAACGGTTACAGCAACCGGCACGCATGATTACCGCAAGCAAGTCGAAGCCCTGCTGCCGTTTGCCAAGCGGCTGCATATCGACCTTATGGATGGCGAATTTGCGCCAACCCAATCACCACCGCTCGACCAAATTTGGTTGCCACACGAAACAGTTAATGACATTCATTTGATGTATCAACGGCCGGCGGACTATTTGGAGCAACTTATCAAACTTAAGCCGCACATGGTAATCATCCATAACGAAGCTGACGTCCACCACATGAAGTTCGCAGCCGAACTACACAAGCACGACATTGAAACTGGCTTGGCAATCTTGGCAACTACGCCGATCGAGCACGCCGCCCAAGTCATGCACAGTTTTGACCATGTCCTAATATTCAGCGGTAACTTAGGCCACCAGGGCGGCAGTGTTGTCGACCTTGGATTGCTAGACAAAGTTAAATTTGTTCAAAATCACCACCCGGACGCCGAAATTGGCTGGGACGGGGGTGTTAACCCGGATAATGCCAAACAGTTAATCGATGGCGGCGTTGATGTCTTGAATGTTGGCGGCTTTATTATGCACGCCAACGATCCAGCTGCGGCTTACGACGAACTCAAACTATTGGTATAACACTGCGCGTTTGCGTCACGACACTCAGATGGTGAAAGTTTAACTTTCGCCTTGTCTCCGTTCCGCTGGTATAATTCGACGATCAGGAGAATTATATGCCAAGCCCATGCGAGCAGCTAAAATTATGCGAGCCTGGCGCGAAGCTTTATAATCGTAACCAGTATGGGTCAAAAATTATCAATCGAGCGTTTGGAAACAATTGCCAACGACATCCGCGAAGACATCATCAAGATGTTGGAGCATGCTGGCAGCGGCCACTCAGCCGGTCCGCTTGGTTTGGCCGATATATTTACGGCGCTGTACTTCGACATCATGAAGTATGATCCCAAAAACCCGGGCTGGGAAGATCGTGACATTTTACTGCTAAGCAATGGTCACTGTGTGCCAGTCCAGTACGCAACCATGGCGCACGCTGGCTTCTTTGACCGCAAAGAACTTATGACCTTGCGCGAATTCGGCTCTCGCCTGCAAGGCCACCCCGAACGCACCCGCTTGCCCGGCCTGGAAAACACCAGTGGCCCTCTGGGCTGTGGTCTTAGCCAAGCTTGTGGCATGAGTTTGGCGATGCGCATGAATCAAGAAACCCATCGCTGGATTTATGTAATTATGGGAGATGGCGAACAAGACGAAGGCAATGTTTGGGAGGCTGCGATGCTGGCCAGTAAGTACCAGTTGAGCAACATCGTTGCTATCACCGATCGCAATAATATCCAGATCGATGGACCGACAGAAGCCGTCATGCCACTCGAAGATTTTAAGGCCAAGTGGGAAGCTTTTGGCTGGTTTGTGACCGAGATTGATGGCAACAACATCGAAGCCGTCATTGACGCTTGCGCCATGGCCAAAGCCGTCGAAAACCGGCCGGTTATGATCGTTGCCCATACAATTCCGGGCAAAGGCGTAGACTTTATGGAAAATGATTTTCATTGGCACGGCATGCCGCCTGACCATGATCAGGCCAAAAAAGCCCTGCACGAACTGCGCACGCTGGGCGGCCGTATTAAGGGGGAGCATGAGTAGGGCAAAAGATGGCAAATTTGCCGAAAAGCAGTCGATGGGCCAGGTCATCCTGGCTTGGCTAGAAGGGTTGGCGGCGCTGGCAATTGCTGGTGTTTTTGGCCGATTCATGGCTGGGATTTTAGCCGCCCTCAGGTCCTGTAATGCCAACAATAGCGACCTGTCAGTTAGCAATTGTGGCAAACAAGGCCTAAACCAAAGTGACGTGTTTGTACTTATTATTTTCCTGGTATTTGTTATCCTGGCTGTCAATTTATTGCAACGGGCTTGGCAGCAAACCCGCAGCAGGAGAAAAAAATGAAGCGCCTTAACGCCACTGTTTTGCGCAAAAAAGTCCTGATATGTTTAGCAATTGGCTTGGTAGTGACGGCCATTACGGGCTTGTATGCACGCACCATGCTGGGCCAACACTGTGGTCCCACCCCTGAATCAGATAACGTCATACAATGTCGGCTGGAAGGCACCGCCCGCGGCTTGCCACTGGCTTACAGCGTGCCGATGCTGCCAAATAACGAAGTCCGGCCGTTAAAATTTTTTGATGACTTGTTGATTTGGTCGCTTGCGCCAGCCGTCGTTATGTTAAAACCCTGGAGACTGCGCCGTGGATAAAATGCATTTATTGGATGTCGCCGGTAAATTGGAATTAGAGCCCATCCGCAAAGGCTTTGGCCGTGGGTTATTAGCGGCCGGCAAACGCGATGTCAATGTAGTGGCTGCATGTGCTGACCTGACCGACTCGACGCAAATTAGCATGTTCAAGGAAGAGTTCCCGGATCGCTTTGTCGAAATTGGCGTCGCCGAGCAGAATTTAGTAACTGTTGGCTCAGGCTTGGCGGCGATGGGCAAGATTCCATTTGTGTCGAGCTATGCCGCCTTTAGCCCCGGCCGTAACTGGGAGCAGATCCGCACCACGATTTGCCTAAACGACCGGCCTGTAAAAATCGTTGGCTCGCACGCTGGCCTGTATACCGGCAAGGACGGCGCAACGCATCAAATGCTGGAAGACCTGGCCTTAATGCGTGTCTTGCCCAATATGGTCGTCTTGGCACCGGGCGATTCGGTCGAAGCCGAGAAAGCTACACTGGCTATGGCTGCCGATCAGCGGCCTAATTATCTGCGGTTAACCCGCGAAGCCACACCAGTTTTCACGACCGCCAAAACACCTTTTGAAATCGGCAAGGCTTATGTTTTTGCGCAAGGGGCTGACGTGACATTGATTGCTACCGGAACCATGACCTACCAGGCTTTATTAGCCGTAGATTTGCTTTACAAAGACGGCATTGAAGCCGAAGTCGTCCATGTGCCGACCATCAAGCCATTGGATGCTGATACCATCGTAAAAAGCGTTCGCAAGACCGGTGCTGTGGTAACGGCCGAAGAAGGCCAAATCATAGGTGGTCTTGGCGCTGCTGTCGCCGAACTATTGGCCGAAGAATGCCCCGCGCCAATGCGGCGGATAGGCATGAAAGACCACTTTGGTGAATCCGGCGACCCGGAAGAACTGCTCAAACACTTCGGCCTGGACGCCCAGCACATCCGTCTCGCCGCTCACGCCATCCTAGACAAAAAACGCTAGTTGCCCCGCATAAGCATAAGCAGTTATACTGGCTTTATGCCTTTGACTTTGGAAGAAATCCGACGCAATTGTGATCGCGCTCGCGAACGCATGGCCCAAGCCCGGGCCGAACACTGGGCTTTTGGCGCTTTCAATCTCGACGATGAACCAACCTTACGTGCCGTGGTACAGGCTGCTGCCGCCAAACAAGCGCCGGTGCTGGTCGAAGTCAGCCAGGGCGAAGTCGACGACATTGGCCTAGACAACGTCCGTGACATGGTCGACAACTTCAAGCACGCCTACGGTGTTGAGATATACGTTAACCTCGACCACAGCCCTAGCGTAGAAGCCGCCATGGCTGGCATTGAAGCCGGATTTGAGTTCATCCACATTGACGTCTCCCAGGCCAACCACGACGCCAGCGACGAAGACATCATCGACGCCACCAGGCAGGTTGTGCAGTACGCCAAACTGACTGGTGCGCTAGTCGAAAGCGAGCCTCATTACTTCGGTGGATCATCCAATGTGCACACCGAAAAAATCGATTATGACGAGATCAAAAAGACTTTCAGCACTCCGGACGGTGCCCGCCGTTTTGTGGAAGCAACCGGTATAGACACCTTCGCCGCTGCCATCGGCAACCTGCACGGCAAGTACCCGGTGCCAAAAGTTTTGGACTTGGACTTACTGCAAAAAATCCGGGACTCAATTGATTGCAACATCAGCCTGCACGGCGGCAGCGACACGCCTGGCCATTACTTCAAAGACGCCGTTGACATCGGCGTAACCAAGATCAACATCAACAGCGACATGCGCTACGCCTACCGTACAGCCCTGGAAAAAGTCCTGAAAGAGTACCCTGACGAATATTCTGTTGCTAAACTAATCAACAAAGATGTGGTAGCTGCCGTACAGGCTGTTGTCGAAAGTAAAATTGACAACTTCAACGCCGCTGGCCGGGCTGTGCTAAACTAACATAAGCAGTAAAGAAAAGGGGTGGGCAAGTGTCCGACGTACCAGACGTTATCAGTATTGGCGACATCGTAACCGACGCGTTTATAAAGTTGTTGGATGACCAAGCGGTTACTTACCAGAACGATCAAGGTAAGTGGTTGGCCGTGCCGTTCGGTACCAAAATACCATTTGACCACGCTGAGATCATCGAAGCGGTTGGTAATGCCGCCAACGCCGCCGTTGCTTTTGCCAGACTAGGTCTAGACAGTTCATTCGTGACCAACGTCGGTGCTGACGCCCACGGCCGTGACATGATCAAGGCGCTAGACAAAAATGGTGTCGACAGTAGCTTGGTACGCATCAATCGTGGCAAAAAGAGCAATTACCACTACGTGCTGTGGTACAAAGAAGAGCGCACCATCCTGATCAAGCACGAAGAATACGACTATCATTGGCCGCACCTAAGGCCAAACGAAACGCCTAAATGGGTCTACTTCAGCTCTATATCTGAACATGCCATTCCTTACCATGACCAAGTTGCTGATTGGCTGGACAAAAACCCCGGCGTCAAATTAGCTTTCCAGCCGGGCACATTCCAGATGGCGGCTGGCACTGACCGTTTGAAACGCCTGTATGAACGCGCCGAAGTTCTGGTGCTGAACCGCGAAGAAGCCGTGACCGTCGGTGGTGGCAACCACGAAGACATTCACGACTTGTTCAATCACTTGCACGGACTGGGCTGCAAGACAGTAGTGATCACCGACGGACCAAACGGTGCCTACGCTTCCGACGGCCAGCAGCGCCTGCAGATGCCGTTATATCCGGATCCAGCCCCACCAATTGATCGCACCGGCGCCGGCGACTCTTTTGCTTCAACATTTGTGGCAGCGTTAATGAAGGGCGAAAACCTGGAAGGCGCTTTGACATGGGCGCCAATTAACTCGATGAGCGTGGTCCAGAAAGTCGGCGCCCAAGCCGGCCTGCTGACCGAAAAGGAACTCCGACATTATTTGCGCCAAGCGCCAACCTGGTACAAACCAACGGCTTTCTAGCCGGCAAACCACTACCTTTTTGATTACACTTGTGCTAATCTGAAACAAAGAGGAAAAGCTGTGAAAGGCCAAGATAAAAACAACTCGAGGGAAAACCGATGACCCGCTTTTTGTCGGAAGCTTTAACGGCGCCGGAACCCCTGTTTCGTAACCAGCTGGGGCAACTGGAAGCGGCTAATGGCCATCCGAGCCATGATATTCGCTTGTCGGCTGAAGTTAAGCGGGCCGCCCAGGACAAACTGCGGCAGCTGGGTCTCGATCCATTCGACACGACAGATGCTGAGCTATACCACGCTTTGCAGCAACGAGTGGCAGCAGACGACGCCCAGCTAACTAAAAAACTGCGTACTTTGGCAGCGCTTAATATTTCAGCCGAAGGCGACGTAGTCGATGGAATGGTGCATGCTTTGCAGCAATTGCCAGACAACCAGCGGACATTTGCGCTCAAAGCCACGGCGCTACGCAAACTCATCAAGCAGCTGCCGCCCAAAAAAGCCATCAAGCGTTTGGGCTACCGCTCGCTGGACTCATTCCTGAAGCACGAAACCCCAGTCAGTATGATAACGGCCGCGTGGCTGGCTGAGGACGAACGCTGGCAGCGAAAATTCCGCGAGCAGTACCGTAAACTGGCTGCCAGTGATTTTGAAGACCGGCAGCTGACGATCACCAAGGCTGATTTTAGACGTGGAGCAGATTTTGCCGAATCAGTTGTGGCCCAAGCCAAGCACAACGTACTGAGCTTTAAAGAATTAGGTGCGCTGGTGATTTTGCCGTTTCCGTCCGAAACACCTGCCGGAGCAGTCACAGTTAGCTTGGGGCTGGCAGTACACGAACTGAACGAACTGCGCGCCGCCAGCACATACCTAAAGCTTAACCAGGTTCGGCCGGACTTCGGTAACGTAGTCCAGGCGACGATTGCCGACAAAGCCGAGCTGGGTGCCAGCTTGCTGGACCAGCCAATTTCCTGGAAGCTGATCCAGCGTTATTACACCCACTTGCAGGAGCGTTTCCAGGAGTCATTATTCGGCCCGCACGTCCAATTGGAGGATATGGTTTGGCGACCAATTGAACACACGCTGGCGGCCATAGAGCCCAGCTTGGCTTTCTGGGTAAACAGCGCCCACCTGGCCAGTTGGCATGGCATCAAACCGGTTTCGCTCAACCTGCTGGATGCAGCCACCAATTACTGCAATAGCCTGCCATTCGAACAACGGATTGTCCACTACTTTCAGCGTTCACTTTGGCACGAATTACTGTTACGATATTTGCAAGCCGAAACGGTCGAGCAAACAGTCCTGGCGGAACTCCAGCCGGAACTGGCAACCGAAACAGTATCAGCATAAGAAAGGGTGGGGCCTCACATGTATCAAATCTGCGTTTCCGGAGCTGCCAAAGGTGACAGCGTTGAGGAAGGCAAGGAATTGGCCGCCAAGCTAGGCGTAGCTATTGCTGAAGCCGGACATGCTCTGATGACGGGCGCCACCATTGGGCTGCCAAATTACGCTGCCGAAGCTTACAAGCAGGCCGGTGGCAAGATGAGCGTTGGCATCAGCCCGGCCAGCAGCAAAGTCGAGCACGTTATGAAGTACCGCCTGCCAGTCGAAGCCTATGACGTCATTATCTACAGCGGCCTGCATTACGCTGGCCGCGATGCGCTGTTGATCACTTCGTCGGACGCCGTGGTTAGCATTGGCGGCCGCTTGGGCACTCTACACGAGTTTACAATCGCGCTGGAAACAGACACGCCAATTGGCTTCCTGCAAGGTGCTGGCGGGATCAGCGAAGAGATCCAAAACCTGATGGCTCTGGCTCACCCACTGCGTTCCGGTGCCTTTGTGACTTTCAACGAATCTTCGACCGAACTCGTCAAGGAATTAACAAATCACCTTGACAAAGAGCACGCCAAGTACAAAAATCTCTATCAGTAACCATAAGCGAGACTTGCCATGAAAAAACTATCGCGTTCCGGTTTCGGCGCCATCGAAGCTATTCTATTTATTGTGTTGTTCATTGGTCTCGGCGTAGTCGGGTACAGTGTCTACCAAACGAACCAAGACAATAAACAAGCCGACACAACTAAAGCCGCGGCTAGCCAGAAGACTACCACCAGCAAGCCAACAGCAAGCGAATCCAAAGCACCAGCCGACTCCCAGGCGCCTGCAGCCAGCAGCTGCGAGCCGCAAGCAGGCACCCAAGCCAGTGTTAGCATTAACATAGATGTGCCAAGCCCGCGTTGTGTCCAGGTTTCTGCCAGTCAAACCCTGGCGATCAAAAACAACGATAGCCAAACGGTCACAGTCACACTCGGCAGCAAGGCGGTAACAATTGCCGCCGGACAGACGGGCACTATTGCTGAACAGTTTGGTAACTATCTTGAAGTGGGCGTGCACGACATGACGACTAACGCCCCTTCGGGCGGCGCCCCAGAGATTTGGCTAAAATAGGGCTAGCACATGAAAAAGTCCACTCAATCCGGCTTTGGTCTCATCGAAGGACTTTTAGCTGTAGTGTTGTTAATCGGCCTTGGCGTCGTCGGCTACACTGTCTACAAAACAAACCAGGATAACAAGAAAGTTGATAGTAGCAGCGTCGCCAACCAAACTCCGCCCCCGACGATTAAAACTTTTAGCGAGTGTAAAGCCGCGACCGGCAGCAAAATACTGGAAACTTTCCCAGAGCAATGCGTCACTAAAAACGGTAAAACTTTCACGGATGATACGGTGACCGATTTGGCCAAAACTTACTCAAACTCCGAATACGGGTTCAGTTTTAAGTACCCTACGGGTTGGACTTTGCATACTAACTTGCAGGATATAGGCCGCGGCCAAGAAGGTGATATTTATGTTCAATCTCCGAGGGGTACAAAGGTACACTTTGCCCCCAATTTCGGTGGTAAAGGAGGGGATTGCGGAGACCCCCAGGCCCACGATCAGCATACGACCCGAACCTGTACGACGAGGGATATTTTATCCGCTACAAAGCTGCCGAACAGTGGATCGCAACCTATTTGGTTGGTAACAGCAAGCGATACTGCCCCAACGGATATTGGCGGCAAAACAACCTATTTCGTTTTTCTAGCATCGGCTGACTACAACCAGGCCACTAATAGATATGATGTGCCACCAACCCCGGGCTCAACCCTAGGCGTTTTCCTAGGCACATATGATGATGTTCAATTGAGTAAGGTTGCTCTCAGTGTTTCCGTTGAAGGCAAAGACGATAACCAAAATAAAACATCTGCATTCTTTAGCACAGCCGAGGTAAAAGAAGCCTTACCGATCCTAAATTCGCTCAACATCCGGTAAGATTGCTTGATACAATATAAGGATGTCCAAGTTTAGATTGGCTTCAGATTTTCAGCCCACTGGCGACCAGCCGGCGGCGATTAAGCAGTTGACTGCTGGTATTGAGGAGGGTTTGCACCACCAGACGCTGCTCGGCGTGACGGGTTCGGGCAAGACCTTTACAATGGCCAATTTGATACAAAATACGCAGAAGCCGACGCTGGTGCTGAGTCACAACAAAACGCTGGCAGCGCAGCTGTACGGCGAGTTCAAGCGCTTTTTCCCTGACAATGCTGTCCACTACTTCGTCAGCTACTTTGACTATTACCAACCGGAAGCTTACATTCCGCGCAGCGACACATACATCGAAAAAGACAGTCAGATCAACGAAGAGATTGACCGGCTGCGTCACGCCGCGACAGACGCGCTTTTGAGCCAACGCGATGTGATCATTGTGGCCAGCGTGTCGTGCATTTACGGCATTGGTTCGGTCGATGACTACAATGGGCTGTCGATCAACATCAAGACTGGCGAGCGCAAAGTCCGCGACAAGTTTTTGCGCCAGCTGACGGACATTCAGTACCAGCGCAACGATATCGATTTTCACCGTGGCACATTCCGAGTGCGTGGCGACGTGGTAGATATTTACCCGGCTGGCGAAGAGCTGGCTTACCGCATGGAATTTTTTGGCGACGAAGTCGAGCGGATCACCAAGATTGATCCGTTAACTGGTGAGATTTTGGCCAAGCTGGATGGTTACAAGATTTTCCCCAGCAGTCACTACGTCACGCCACAAGAAAAGTTGAAGCTGGCAATGGTTAAGATCGAAGAAGAGTTGGCCGAGCGGTTAGCGCTCTTCAAAAAAGAAAATAAACTTTTGGAAGCCCAAAGATTGGAGCAGCGCACTCGATTTGATCTGGAGATGCTGCAAGAAACTGGTTTTGTTAAGGGGATCGAAAACTACAGCCGTTACCTGACAAACCGCGAGCCGGGCGAACAGCCTGCCACCTTGCTGGATTATTTCCCCGATGATTACTTGCTGCTGATCGACGAGTCTCACATGACCATCCCACAAGTCCGCGGTATGTACAATGGCGACCGGGCACGCAAGGAAGTGCTGGTAGAACACGGCTTCCGCCTGCCGTCAGCGCTCGACAACCGGCCGCTGACTTTCACTGAGTTTGAGCGGCACGTCAACCAAGCCGTCTATGTGTCAGCCACACCGGCAGAGTACGAGCTCAGCCGTTCGCCAGAGCCGGCTCAGCAGGTGATTCGGCCAACCGGATTACTGGATCCGCCAATTGAAATCCGGCCGATCGAAGGCCAAATTGATGATTTGATAGCCGAAATCCGCGACACTGTTGCCAAGCACCAAAGAGTGCTGGTCACCACGCTGACCAAACGCATGAGTGAAGACCTGGCCGAATATTTGCAGGAACTCAACATCAAAGTCGCGTACCTGCATAGCGATGTCGACACGCTGGACCGGACCGACATTTTGCGCGATCTACGCCTGGGCGTGTATGACGTTTTGGTCGGCATCAATTTGCTACGTGAAGGTTTGGATCTACCCGAAGTGTCGTTGGTAGCCATCCTGGACGCTGACAAAGAAGGTTTCTTAAGAAGTGAGCAGGCTCTAATCCAGACGGTCGGACGGGCCGCCCGCCACGTCGAGGGCCACGTCATTATGTACGCCGATCATGTTACCCGTAGCATGCAGGCCACGATGGACGAGACTACGCGTCGCCGTAAAATCCAGGAAGATTACAATAAAGAGCACAACATTACGCCGACCGGCATCAGCCGTGCTGTCGAAGCCGGAATGCGACCGGAATTGCCCGAAGAAGCCAAGCGCGCCAAACTGGATCTCAAAAAGATTCCAAAAGACGAATATGGCAGCCTGATCAAAGACCTGACCAGCCAAATGGACCTGGCCGCCGCCAACCTGCAATTCGAAGCCGCCGCCGATTTGCGTGACTTGATCGAAGAGATTAAAGCAAAAGCCTAGGCCGCGGCTTTTTGGACGATATATTTTCGTAATTCCTTAGGAAGAATATCGTAAGCTTTAATTTCATCCAGGCTGCCCTCGTGCTCACGGGCATGATTGGCAATATTATTACAGATAGCACCTTTGTGTTGTCGCATTTCCGGGGTGGCGCCACTAGTATGAGCGCCAGGTATGCTGGCTGTCACGATATTGGGCCGGGGAGCGTTGATGTCCAGCCAAGCAGGCAAATGGCCCCACTCATCCAGCGTGTACTGAAGGCGAATGCCCTGGGCGCCCAACCTAACAGCTTGTGCATAGCGGCCGGCCTCACCCGAGCGGAACTTGTTGATCCACAGCGCTTCGTTGAGAATATTAAGCCAGTGCAGGCTGGCGGTTCCGGCGTAATCCTTGAGGTCTCCACGTTCCGTATCGTAATCTTCTTCCTGGCTTGATCCCAAAATACTGGCGGCAATCGACGAAATTGCGGTGAGTTCGGCGCGGGCCTGTCGTACAGTATCACGCCCCATTTCAAGCCAGCCAATTGGGTGCGGAAAAACTTCGGCTTCCAAGACACTCATCGGTACGTGGCCACCTTCGGCCTCAGTCATGACAATAAAGGGGCTACCAGATTGGGCGCTGCGCGAATAACCACGACGCATCACAGACACACCTTTAAGTGTTTTTACGCCCAGGTAAGAACGAGCAGCAGCGACTTCTTGGGCAGCTGCCCGGGCCGTACCTTTGGACCTTGAGATATTTACTAAAGTCCGGGCGCGCTCTACATTGACCGGCAATACGCGGTGCTTGCTTTGGTGGTGAACCCAGAGGACTGGCAGGTTAGCTTCGGCAGACTGCTCGATTTCGGTACGGTTAAATCCCTCGTCACCAGTTATAAAAGGATCAGCCGACACGGTCAGGACCTTAGTAGCGGGCTTATCGGGATCAACATAGGTTGCTTTACGCACAGAACCGTCGCTAAACCTGACACTTTCCTGGTAGACGGTACTGTGGGATACGCGCTCTGGCTCGCCAATTGGCGTGCGGCGCACGACTTCCACGTGTGGCATGCCTACAGCCACAGCCGCTAGGGCTTGGCGCTGGGCTTCCAGTTCGACGCTAGAAAAATCCCCGCCAGTTCGACGGGGATCTAAATGGACTAAATTATCAAGGCTTTGGCCTGGGGAAACGTGGTCCGGTCCACCTTGGTTAGGTATAGCGTTTGTTTCGGGTCCAACGTCTGCACGTAGTGTCATCTTTTTTTGTGTGTAAGATTTTTCACACTCTCCATCAAAATCATAGTCCTAGTGCTTAGGCTTTGTAAAGCAGATTTTGCAACTGACTAAATTACGAGCACTGATTACCAGCCACCCGCTTGGCAACCGTCCTGGTCGGGGATGTCGATACCAAGGCTATTGATCATCCTTTGGGCTACGGCAATTTGGGCCGCCGGGCTGACATCACTGCCCCCGCCGTAGTTGTACCAGTTGGCCGCCCTGATGCCCAGGCTATTAGGGAACGCAGAGCCTGATGAACCTACCCAGCCGCCTTCTTCGCAAACCGCAACTTTGGTCCAAGCATCATATAAATTTGGATTGATTGGATGGGGCTCAGAGTCTTGAAATTCGGCGTGGACGTGATTAATTGCCACTGTTGCCAGATGCTGTATTGGCTGCCAATCAGCAGGTGTTACTTCAAGCGCAGCCCTAGGCAGGATGTTATTTGCTTCCTCGGCGGCCTCAACGCTGGTTGCATTGACCCTCGCAGATGTGGGAGTGGCAGCATCGACCGGTGTGGGGTAGAGCTGTAACGTGAGGCTTGTGGCCAGCAGGCCTGTCGTTAGAGCTCGTCTAGAACTTTTAAAATACCTCTCAATAGGCATATCCTTTCCAGTGGTCGCCATACGACAACCTTAAATATTTGGTAACTATGTTCTCAAGCCTACTTATTCTGGCCAATGAAAAATCTAACGCTAGTCACCGTTCGCCCAGAGGTGCTATACTTTTAGCAAATGGCGAAACTTACCCGGGATGATGTGCTCAAATTGGCTCAGCTCGCGCGGCTGGAGCTAGCAGAAGACGAAATTGCTGAATATAGCGAAGAGCTCAGCAGCATTTTGGATTATGTGGAGCAGTTGCAGGCGGTCGATGTAGATAATTTGCAACCGACCAACCAAGTGACAGGGCTGACTAATGTGATGCGCGAAGACGAAGTGCGCGATTACGGGTACCAGCCAGCGGACTTATTGAAGCAAGTTCCCGAAACGGAAAAGAACCAAATCAAAGTTAAACGGATGATCGGTTAATTTATGGCCAGCCAGTGGTTGCCAATTGCTGATATTGCCGGGCAAGTGCGTTCGGGCAAACTCAAAGCTTCGGACCTGGTCGAACAGGCACTCAAAACAATTGCTGGCAAAAAAGAATACAACGCGATTATTTGCACTTTAGATGAGACTGCCCGGCAGCGCGCCAAAGCGATTGACGCCAAGCCCACCGGCCGGCTAGCCGGCGTGCCGTTCATCGCCAAAGATAACTTCCTGGTTTTCGGCGGCGAAACGACTGCGGCCAGTAATATGTTGCGCGGTTTTGAAGCGCCGTACCAGGCAACGGCCATCGAAAAGCTCGAAGCCGAAGGCGCCATTTGCGTTGCCAAAGCCAACCTCGACGCCTTTGCCCACGGTGCCAGTACTGAGAATAGTGACTTCTTTACGACTAAAAACCCGCACGACAAAACCCGCGTGCCAGGTGGTTCTTCGGGCGGATCGGCCGCCAGCGTGGTGTTGGATCTCGCGCCCTTCGCCCTGGGTACTGATACCGGCGGATCAATTCGCCAGCCCGCCAGTTTTAGTGGTTGCGTAGGCTATAAACCAACGTACGGATTAGTCAGCCGATCCGGCGTCGTAGCGATGGCCAGCAGCACCGACGTGATTGGTCCGCTGACGCGCACGGTCGAAGACGCGGCACTGGTTCTGGACGTCATGGCCGGCAAGGATGACCTGGACGGCACGACGATTGACAGGCAGGACTCCTATGTCATTTCGAGTGCTGTCGGGGAATCTGTTAATGGATCTCTCCACTTCGGTCGAGATGACAAAGCGCCAAAAATTGGCATCATCAAAGAATACATGGCCGAAGGCTTGGACGCGGGCGTAAGACAAGTTATCGATGACGCAGCTGCTAAACTAAAAACTGCCGGAGCTGAAATTACCGAAGTTAGTTTGCCATCAATTGGCGCGGCTTTGGCAGTCTATTACATTTTGTGCCCAGCCGAAGTCAGCAGCAACCTCGGGCGCTACGACGGCCAGCGCTACCCCTATAGCTACCGTGATGCCAAAGATTTGTACGACAGTTACAAAGGTTCGCGCGGTCGTGGTTTTGGCAAGGAAGCCAAGCGTCGAATTATGATTGGCACCTATGTGCTCAGCAGTGGCTACTACGACGCATACTACAAAAAAGCCCAGACAGTACGCACCAAACTGATCAACGAGTTCAACGAAGCTTTCCAGAAAGTCGACTTTTTACTCGGGCCGGTCGCGCCAACCACTGCTTTTAAGATCGGCGAGAATAGTGGCGATCCACTCAAAATGTACCTGCAAGATGTCATGACCGTAGCGGCCAACATGGTTGGCAACCCATCAATCAGTATTCCAGCTGGGCTGAGCGATAATTTACCGGTCGGTTTGCAGTTGATGGCGCCGCAAAGAGCTGACCGTGAACTTTTGGCCCTGGCGCACGCGGCTGAAGGAGTTTTGGCATGAAGTTAAATCCCTTCCGCCGCGGCAAAAAGACCCTAAAAGCCGATAGCTTTATCGGTGACTGGCACGATTTGCAACAGTTTTGCCGGACCCGCAAAACCTGGCCGGACGCCATCAAAGCCGGCGACGCATTGCTGGAAAAAGCCCTCAAGTCCAAAGGCTATAAGGGGAAAACTACTGGTGAACGTTTAGTCGCTGCCCAGCATGAACTGACCGAGAATGAAACTGTCTGGTTCGCTCATAAATTCGCCAGCAAAATTGATGACGAAGATGTCCGCAAGCTGAAGAAGAATGATGTGCTGAAGGCGCTCAGCGGATTCCGCGAAGCTTTGCGCGACCTGGGAGCGTTAGAGCGATGATCGACGCTAAAACCCGCGCCAAATATACGCCGACTATTGGCATCGAGTGTCATGTTCAGCTCAAAACGGCTACCAAACTATTCGCGGCTGTTGGCAATGATGCCCGTGAAGCTGATCCCAACACTCTAGTTAGCCATATCTGTTTTGGCCTGCCGGGCGCGCTGCCAGTACTAAATAAAGAAGCTGTGCGTTTGGCCTCAAAGGCCGCCTTTGCGCTGGGCAGTGAACCGGCTCGCTTTAGCAAATTTGACCGCAAACATTATTTTTATCCTGATCTTCCCAAAGGCTACCAGATCAGCCAATTTGATGAACCAATTGTGGTGGGCGGATCGATCACTATTGAAGTTGGCGACGAAGAAAAAACAGTCGGCATCACCCGCGCCCACCTCGAAGAAGACGCCGGCAAAAGCACTCACCCGGTAGGCAAAGATTACAGCCTCGTCGACCTGAACCGTGCTGGCACGCCGTTGCTGGAAATCGTCAGCGAACCCGATATGCACACTGCCGCTGAAGCCAAAGCCTACGCCCGCGAACTGTATTTACGAATGCGCTACGCCGACGTGTCCGACGCCAATTTGTACTACGGCAACATGCGCTTCGACGTCAACGTCAGCGTTAGTACAAGTGACGAACTGGGCACCAGAAGCGAAACCAAGAACCTGAACAGTTTCCGGGCTGTCGAAAAAGCTGTCGAATACGAAATCGCCCGCCAAATCGAACTACTCGAAAAGGGCGAAAAAATCGTCCAGGAAACTCGCGGCTGGGACGATGCCAAGCAAAAAACCTTCAGCCAACGGTCCAAAGAAAACGCCGACGATTACCGCTACATGCCCGACCCCGACATCCCACCAATCGTTCTTAGCGAAGATTATGTCGGCAAAATTAAAGCTGAGATGCCAGAGCTACCGGACGATTACCGCCAAAAATTCAAAGGCATCGGCATCGAAAGCGCTGTCATTGAAGACATTATCGCTGTGCCTGAAACCGCCAAAACCATTTCGAGGATTTTGGAAAAGAGTGACGCCGAACATACGCGCCGAGTTGCTTTCTGGCTGCTGCAACCACAAACCGACGATGCTGTTATTCCGGACGCTGCCTCTGTCATTCCGAGCGCAGTCGAGGAATCTGTTAATGGATCTCTCGACTCCGCTCGAGATGACAAGTTGGTAAGACTGTCCAAAATGGTTGCGGACAACAAGCTTAGCTCGACGGCCGCCAAGGAAGTTCTAGCCGAACTCATGAAGTCCGGCGCTGACCCGGAAAAAATCGCCGCTGACAAAAACTTGCTACAAGTGTCGGACGAAGGCGAGATCGCCAAAATAGTCGAAAAAGTTTTGAGTGAAAACGCGGCTGCCGCCGAAGATGTGAAAAACGGCGAGATGAAAGCCATCGGCTTCCTGGTAGGCCAAGTCATGAAGGCATCCCAGGGCAAAGCCAACCCGCAAATGGCGCAAGATCTTATCAAACAGCAGCTAGGTCTTTAGGCCGCTAGACGAGCAACCAACAAGCTGCCGACGGCGTCACTAGGCCGCCCGTT
>DASZPJ010000031.1:0-26602 GCA_035550295.1 Saccharimonadales bacterium (SeqCode) | reverse complement strand
AATGCCAATCAGAATTGACATACCAGGTCTCGCAAAAAGAATTGAAAGCGATAGGCCCGGTGCACTTCAAGCCATGGATGTGCTTACCAAAGAGTTTGTTTATTCTGGTCTCGCGCCCACAGCTACAACAGGCAGCGCAGTCGCGTAAATTTCAATTATTTTAAAGAATTTTGAGGTCATATGAGAACTTTAGACTCCCCAGAACTATATAGAAATATGGGTTTTTGGGACAATGCCACCCAACAAGCCTTATTAGAAACGACTGTCGCAATAGGCGGTGCCGGTGGCGCTGGGTATTTGGTTGGCCTTGAGTTGGCCCGTATTGGTGTTCAGAGCTTTGATATAGCTGATCCTGAAGACTTTGATGATGTAAACAGTAACCGTGTACTTGGAGTGAACGTTAAAACTATAGGTCGCAACAAGGCGGAAGTTTTTCAAGAAGACATTTTTGCTATCAATCCTGACGCCAAAGTCCACATCTATAAAGACGGAGTTACGACCGACAACCTTGAAGAATTTATGCACCGAGCCGATATCGTTCTTGACGCTACAGAGCTTTCAATGCCTGAACTTGGGACAATGATAGCTCGTGAAGCAAGGCGTCGAGAAGTTCCTGTTGTGAATGTAGAGTATGTTGGTCATGCAGGCCAGGGCACTTCATTTGATCCACATAGTAAAATGACATTTGAGCGCTTTATGGGCATTAAGGGGGGAGTAGATGCGCCTTTGGATGAAGTCGCGGACCAATCCATTAACCCAAATAGATACCTTGCCTATTTACCTCCATATGCCGATATAAATACGCTAATCGCCATTCAAGAAAAAGAAGGGCAAAAGGCAGCTCCACTCCCATCGAATATGATTGGCGCTGGCCAGGCGGCCCAGATTGCAGTCTCAGAGATGGTCAAGCATGTTCGCCAAGGTGCAAATCTTAAAGGACTTGCTCCGGTTTTTGCACCTTCGGTACGCTGGATGGATGCCTACACTGGTAAGAGCGGTATAACGCATCACCCGAGGATTTCTTACTATCGTCGTCTTGCTACCATGGTCGCCAAGAACGCTCTTAAACTTAACGAAAAGGCAAGCTACAGCGTAGAAGAGCGAGCTGCTCGTGGCGACCTAGGCTGAACCTAGTAGCCCCAAATATTTTGGATTTTGCTTATGCCTAGTAAACTAGGTGTAAGATGCAAGACTTTTACTTGATTGTTAACTGGGTGGTTTCACTTGCACTTCTTGGTCTTGGCGCCGTGTCATTAATAAAAAACCGTAGTTTAGTACTCAATAGAGTATTTGCATTTTTTACAGTAACAATCGGAATTTGGATAGTAGCAAGTTACATCAGTAACGATGTCCATAATTCACCTCACGCATCAGTAATCGGAAACTACTTAGTATTTTTCTTTAGCTATATCTCTGGCTATCTGCTGCTCTGGTTTGCGGTGGCTCTCGCTGAAGATATAAAAACCAGCAGGCGTTTAAGCAAGTTTACAATCCCAATACTCTTGATAGGGTTAACAAACTTTACGCCCTTAGTTGTAGCTGGGGCCAAGAGACAAGGACAAGTTTATGCTGTAGAATTCGGTCCGCTCATTCTTCTGTACTTTCTTGGTCTTGTGTTCTTTCTGGGCATGGCAATGTATGTTTTGCGCAAAAACATCAAGGTTACTTCCGGTGAGCAGCGGCAACACCTAGTCATTCTCTATAAATGTATGAGCATAGCATTGCCAATAGTGCTTATTACGGAGTTTATTCTGCCCGCCATCACCGGATGGTTTGGGCTAACAAATATCGGAATTATACCTATGGCAATTCCGGTAGCAGGGCTGTACTACAGCGTGGTTAAGCTGAAACTGTTTAATTTACAGCTGGCCGTTGTTCGGTCTCTTGCCTATTTGCTCACCTTGGCAATTATCGGTAGTGCATACGGACTAATTTCCTACTACATAACAACGTATATTACTTTGCAGACTAGCAGCAAGTGGCTTGAAGAACTGCTCAATGTTTTCTTAATCATAATCGCCATAGCTGCATATTCTCCCCTGATAAAGATCTTTAGAAGGATTACTAATGCGCTTTTTTATCAAGATGCGTACGATCCCCAGGCTTTCCTAGATGAGTTAAACAAGAACATCGTTAGCAATATCGAGATTGGTATTTTGTTACGTCACACAACTGCCATCATTCAGAAGAATCTAAAGTGTGAGTTCGTACAGATAGGCATTCGCGAAACTGATATGACACCCATGCGTATTGTCGGCACCAAAGAAACCGACTACAGTCGTGAAGAGGTCAAATATGTGCGCGAACATTTGCTCAAAAAAGGTCACCGGCGCATTGTGGCCGACGAGCTAGATCAACGTGATTCTCATCTTAAAAAAATACTTGATGATCACAAAATTTCCTTCATCATCCGATTGACTAGCAGGGCAGACGCGAGCGGTGAAGCATTGGCCTATTTGATATTTGGTTACAAAAAAAGCGGCAATGTTTACAACAGCCAAGACTACCGAATAGTGGAAATTATTGCTGATGAACTTGTTATTGCTATACAAAATGCTTTGCGTTTTGAGGAAATCGAGAATTTCAACGTAACCCTGCAAGAAAAGGTGGTGGAAGCAACGCACCGTTTGCGCAAGGCAAACGAGCGGCTGAAAGTCCTCGATGAAACCAAAGACGACTTTATTAGTATGGCGTCGCACCAGTTGCGGACGCCGCTGACCAGCATAAAGGGATATTTGAGCATGGTTATAGAAGGCGACACCGGCAAAATTACGCCAATGCAGGAAAAAATGCTGGGGCAGGCATTCTTTAGTAGCCAGCGGATGGTGTATCTGATCGCTGACCTCTTGAACGTTTCCAGGCTAAAAACAGGAAAGTTTATAATCGAGCCATCACCCGTTAATTTGGCTGAAGTGGTCGAGCAGGAAATGTCGCAACTGACCGAAACCGCCGCGTCACGCAACCTAACTCTTACGTATGAAAAGCCTAAAGAGTTCCCGGCTATCATGCTGGACGAGACTAAAACCCGCCAGGTGATCATGAATTTCGCAGACAATGCTATCTATTACACGCCGGCCGGGGGCCATATTAAAGTTGAATTAAAAGAGACGCCTACAACTATTGAATTCCGGGTTATCGATGACGGTATTGGGGTGGCAAAAAGCGAACAACCCCATCTGTTTACCAAGTTCTACCGGGCCGGTAATGCACGCCAAGCGCGGCCGGACGGCACGGGACTTGGGCTATTTATGGCCAAAAAGGTCATTGTGGGCCAGGGCGGTGCACTTATTTTTGATAGCCAGGAAGGCAAGGGCAGCACGTTCGGGTTTATATTTAACAAGTCACAGCATGCAGTTCCAGCCAGCATGAACAAAGTGCCCGAACCTGCTAAAAAGCCTGCTGCCAAGAAAAAGCCGGCCCCCAAGAAACGTTCTTAGCTGTTAGTTCTTGGTTGTTAGATTAAGCACCGAAACCACGGTGCGATTCAGCCAGACTCGCGCCAACCGATTATTTGCCAATCAGACTGGCCGAGTAGAGCCGAAAGCTTGCCCCGAATAGTCTTATGTAAATGTGAGGGGATGCTTGGCATTCTTTCGGCGCGGCCAAAGCTGCTAGCTCACCAGTAGTGTTTGGCTGACGTTCGGGAGTTTTTGGTTCTTTTGTCGGCACAAAAGAACATAGAAAAGAAAGAGCTAGTAATCATTTCAGATCAAAGCCTATTTCCTACAGAAAAGGTTTTTTGTTTTTCTGGATCCCCGACTAAATCGGGGACGACAGGATGTTGTGGGTCCCAGTTTTCACTTGGATGAAGAGACGGTGAGATTATGGGAAGCGCCGGTGTAAGATTCCATACATCTGTTTTGACCGATGGTCACTATGATGGACTCGAAAGCGGGATAATCAAGGGCTAGGGAAGCACAAACCGCTTGTGCTTGATAGTTATAACATACTATTGACAAATTATAACGCTTGTGATATTATGGCTCGTAACACATTCGGTTGGCTGTCAAGCGACCGAGGGGTGTGGAAGAACTAACGCACCGGGGAGGTGCAAAGGAGATTAACTAAATGAGTGAATTCAACGAAGGTTACCCAGGTCAGAATTCTGAGTTTGCTACAGCCGTGGCTGAGCAGCCAGACGCCGGCCAGACTCAAAGTAAGCTGATTGCCGGCATCGCAGCCGGTGTAACGTTCCTGTCCGCCGGTGGCGCAGCTTTTGCTGCTGTCGAAAGCGGTAGCACGAACCCGGGCGAAACTGACACTGCGACGATTGTGTCTCGTAGCCTACACATGAACGCTGACGATCTTGCCAGCAAACAGATTTTTGTTGGTGAAAGTGAACATATCAAAGAGCCTAAGGGCACTTTGAAGAGCAGCAACTGTATTTGGACTAAGCCAGGCCAGACTTGGACTAACTCAGTCAAATTGGCTAACGGTACATATAAGTACTACAAGGAAAGCAAACGTGCAGAACTTTGTCACGACAAAAACTCACCAACCGGTTGGGTTAAGGTCGCTGGTGGAGTAACTGGTGAAAACTGTGGCAACGCAGCCTCTCCGCGTGTATTGCCAAAAGCCACAGACGTTAAGGTCTACAACGTTGATAGTCTTAACACGACCGTTACCCTGCACGTTAAGGATGTCATGAACGGTTCTGTTGAATGTCCTGGTGTTGAAGGTACTCTAATAGCCAGTGGTGAAGTCACACAGAAACTCAACTTACGACACTGGGAGAAATTATCTGGCGGTGCCCAGGAAGACGAGATCATTCGCCTGAAAGACCAAGCTCGCGTTAAGATGGAAGCCGACTTGAGGTGTACTTCTACCGAGACGACCCCTCCTACTACCCCGACTCCTTCCAGTACTCCTACCCCTAGCTCAACTCCTACCCCGAGTTCTACGCCCACCCCTAGCAACACTCCAACTCCTAGCAATACCCCAACCCCAACTCCTAACCCGGCTAACTTGGCGGTTAACAGCACTCAAGAAATAGACCAGACTGTAGTTGACCCTGTTACTGGTAACCTTGACACTTCTACCACGCCTATTCGCGCAACCTTTACAAACGCTAAGGTTGGCGACACCTATGAAGCTTGTTTCACGGCTAATAAGGGCAGCATGGACCAGCCTTGCATCGACGAAGTCGCTCCTAGCACCAGTTTCAGCATTGTTGACACCTACACCGCTCCTACCGACACCGGTAACGAAGTTGTAACTGTTAGCGGCATCGACAAGACTAGCGGCCTGCACACTAATCCTGCTACTGTCACCGACAGCTTCCCGATTGTAAAAGCACCTGCTAACCCTTCTTAAACCTAACAAGCTGAATAAAGGAGACCCTAAGATGAATCGTTTAACCAAAATCCTCGCTAGCGGCGCAACCGTTCTCGGCTTGTTGTTTGCCAACTTGGCTGTCGCTACCCCGGCATTTGCTGACGGTACTGGCGCGTTGGAAGGCGGCACCGCCACCTACCTGGCCAAAGACCTAACTACCAATAGCCCATACAGCGACGGCAACACCGCCCACGCTTGTGACGAGCTGGAATACAGCATTCGTTTGCACAACACTGGCTTTACGGCCGTTACTAACATCAACGTTAAAGTTGACCTGCCGGCAGCTGCCAGCACCGTTAACACTTCGACGATGACCGCTACTTACTCTAGCGGCCTGACTCCAAGCGTTAGTGACACGACGACAGTTAAATTTACTTCACCCCAGACCATTACCTACGAAAATGGCACCACCATTTTGTATGATGGCAACGGCAACAAGTTGGCTACCAAAGCCGACGGTGTTACTACCAGCGGCTTGAGCCTGGGAGCCTTGGCTGGTTCTACCACTGAATTCCTGAACTTCAAGGCAAAAGTTGACTGTCCGACACCTGTAACTCCAGCCTACAGCTGTGATTTGCTGAAAATTAGTGCATCTGCTGACCGCAAAGTAACTGTCACTAACTTCCAAGAAAGCGCTTCTAACGGCGCTACCTACACTACCGCAGTGATCGGTTGGGGCGACACTACTAGCGCTGCGCCTATTGCTAACCCAATTGGCCTGACACACACTTACGCTAAAGATGGTACCTACACAGTTACGGCTACACCAAGCTTTACTGTGAACGGCCAGACCGTAACCCCACCGGTTAGCGACAAGTGTACGCAGGTTGTTACTTTCTCTACCAAACCACCGAAAGTTACTCCTCCGCCAACCCATCACCACACGCCGCCAACCCTGACACCTCCAGCCCAACTAGTTAACACCGGTGCTGGTAGCGTTGTCGGCCTGTTCGCAGCTGCTTCGATCGTTGGTAGTCTCATCTACCGCCGCATCTTGCGCAGCAAACTGGCTGAATAAGCCAAACGTGTGGATAAGCACTAGCGCAAAACCAAGATTTGTGCTAAGGTAAGCCCAGTTCTACGAGCACTGACTGACCGCTCTTAAGACAAAAACCTACAAACGAAATTCCCAAAGCTCCCTTGCTCATGGGTAGGGGAGCTTTCAATTTTGTATCTGTTATGTTAATATCTAACAGATCAGGATTGGCCAATCTGCGACAAGCCTGCTTGGCTTGATGGTCCCATCGTCTAGCGGTTAGGACACCGGGTTTTCATCCCGGCAACAGGGGTTCGATTCCCCTTGGGATCACCAAATAAAGAACGTCACCAGAGGTGGCGTTTTTTATTTGGTGCTTTTCGCAAAGCGAAAGTCGAACCCCAGTTCGATAAGCAAAGCCACGCACAGGAGCTTGCTCCGAGCATGGCTGCAGTCTTATACCAAAGGAGCTAAGCGACGACGGATTCCCCTTGGGATGTGAAACCCCACGGGCTGGAGTTTACTCCCCGGCACGCCTCAGGATCGCAAGCCCGCAGGGCTTATTCCCTTTGGTAGAACAGTGCTTTCATTGCAAAAAAGCTAAAAATAGTGTATTATGATTGTAAAAGGAGTCTCGGAAGACGATGTCTACCCTCAAAGTTTTACTCTTATATTTTGTTTATATTGTGATCATCGGCGGCATTACTGCGGCTGTTGTGATTGCTTTGCGTAGCCACAATACGCCTAAAGTGGCCACTAAAACGCCAACCAGCCAAAGCCAAACTCACAAGAAATCCAGCTCTTCGAGCAAATCCTCGTCTTCAACTTCGGCCGACAAAGCGGCTAAAGCCGGTTCTTCGACAGGCCAAGATATTGCCAGCAATGCCGGCTCAAAAACTAATAGCGACAACGACATTCCGGGTGCTAACGAGAACCGTCCATCTTCGACCGGTAATTCTGATATAGCTTCAGCCAACCAAAACAGTTCGGCTTCCAGCCAAACCGCAGCGCCTACCGAATTGACCAACACCGGTCCGGGCAGCATGGTGGCTGTTTTTGCGATTGCCAGCGCCGCCGGCACCGTTGCTTATCGTCGTCGCCTGACATCCCGCTTAAGCTAACACTGGCCAAATTACACCGGTCACGCTATACTAGTGCCAAATGGGTGGCACTGATAAAACAAACCTAAAAAACAATGTTTCGTTGAGCGCGTTCAAGCGCACAAAGATTGTGGCTACCGTTGGCCCGTCGACTAACAGCTACGAGAGTATTTTGGATTTGATCAAATCCGGCGCTAACGGCATACGGCTTAACTTTAGCCATGGCACGCCGGAAGAACGCACCCAGCAGATCAAGTGGATTCGTGAGGCCAGCCAAGAGATGGGCAAACCGGTCGCCATCATCCAGGATTTACAAGGCCCGAAAATCCGCTTGGGTGACTTTGACGGCGAACATATTGTCAAAAAGGGCCAGGGCCTGACATTCGCCTACGAAGCTGACTACGTCGCCAACGGCTATTTACCAACCCAGTACGACCTCAGCCAAAAAGTGAAGCGCGGCGAACGAATTTACCTGTGTGATGGCAAGGTACGGACGGTTGTGACAAGTGTGCGTGACGGTTTGGTTCATGTCGAGGCCGAAAACAACGGCGTGCTACTAAAGCGCAAAGGCATGAACTTGCCCGACACCGACTTCGGCGGCGACATCATCACGGCCAAAGACCGGGCCGATTTGGTGTATGGTTCGGCGGCCGACATCGACTATGTGGCGCTGAGTTTTGTGCAGACTGCCGATGACATTGCCGGGCTTCGCAAACTGCTAAAAGGCATGAACAGCCCGGCTAAAATTATCGCCAAAATTGAGACGAAATCAGCCGTTGACCACCTGGAAGACATTATCGCTGCCAGCGACGCGGTGATGATTGCCCGCGGCGACCTAGCCGTCGAAACGCCGGCCGAAAGCGTGCCGATTGTGCAGCGCCAAATTATTGGTTTGGGCCGGCACTATGCCAAGCCCACCATTGTCGCGACCCAAATGCTGGCCAGTATGACCGAAGCGCCAGAACCGACACGGGCTGAAGTTTCCGACGTCGCCACAGCCGTGATGTTAGGGGTTGACAGTGTGATGCTGAGCGACGAAACAGCCAGCGGCAAGTACCCGATCGATGCCGTTGCCACTATGAAAAAGATCATCAAATATACCGAAGCCAACATGCCGCTGAGCGTTAGTTTTCCGGAAGTCGAAGACCATAGCCGCCAGTCAGCTATTTGCCAGGCAATTGTTAGTTTGGCCGACAATGTTGAAGCCCGAGCCATTGTGGCTGAAACTAAATCCGGTGCTACGGCCCTGCAGCTGTCGGCCCTGCGCACCAAACGGCCAATCATTGCCGTCACTAGTGCCGAGCGCGTCGCCCAGCAGCTGGCAATCGCTTATGATGTGCGCAGTTATGTCCGGCCGGATGACGCACTGGCTGCCAGCAAGTTGACTGATTGGTTACTCAAAAACCGCGTCCTCAGTAGTGGCGATGTGGTCGTCACGGCTAGCGGCAAATATCCCGGCGTAGTCGGCACAACTGATACAATAAAAGTACGATTATTGGAATAAAAAGGATCAAAATGACTTTTCCGAAGCAAACCGTTAAAGATGTTGATGTCCAAGGTAAAAAAATCCTGCTGCGAACCATGCTGAATGTCCCGATCAAAGACGGCGTGGTCAGTGACACAATGCGCTTGCAGGCTGCGCTGCCGACCATCCAGTATTTGCTGGATCAGAACGCCGCACTGGTTCTGATAAGCCACCACAGCACCGAAGGCCAAACCTTGGCGCCGGCTGCTAAATCTTTAAGCGATTTGCTTGGCCAGGAAGTGCAATTTGCTACAGACTGTATCGGCAATGAAGTCGAGTCAGCAGTAGCAGGCTTGCAGGCTGGGCAAGTGCTAATGCTGGAAAACCTGCGTTTCCACCCGGAAGAAGAAGCTAATGATCCTGAATTTGCCAAAACATTGGCCAGTTACGGTGAGTTGTTTGTCCAAGATGACTTTACAACTTGCCACCGCAAGCATGCCTCGATGGTGGGTGTGCCGCAGTATTTGCCGGCCGTAGCTGGCCTGGAAGTTGCACTGGAAGTCGAAACTATCGACGCCGCGATCGACGAACCAAAACGACCGCTGGTAGCCGTTAGCGGCGGTGCAAAAGTTTCGACCAAAGTGCCGATTTTGTCGTTTTTGCTAGGCAAAGTCGACAGCCTTTTCATTGGCGGGGCTATGGCCAATACTTTTTTGCTGGCCAAAGGCTTGCCCATCGGTAAAAGCTTAGTCGAGGCTGACCAGGTTGAATTATGCAAAAAAATCTTGGCTGAAGCCGAGACCCAAGGCAAAACTGTCGTTTTACCGGTCGACGTGGTGGTTGCTAAATCAGTCGATCCGCCAAGCGATGTCCGCACTGTCAGCGTCAATGACGTAGCCGACGACGACATTATTGCCGACATTGGCGCGCAGTCAGTCGCCCAACTGGACAGTGTTTTATCGGCCGATGGCACAATCATCTGGAACGGGCCAGTCGGCATTTTTGAAACGCCGGAATTTGCCAGTGGCACGGCCGGCGTAGCTGACAAGATTATTGCCAGTGGCGGCTACAGTGTGATTGGCGGCGGTGACACCTGTGATTATGTTGACAACGCCCATTTGCACGATAAATTTAGCTTTGTATCGACCGGCGGTGGCGCCAGCCTGGAACTAATGAGCGGCAACACTTTACCGGGCGTAGAAGCGCTTCTCGATAAGAAATAGGGTACAATAGCCATAAGTACTATGAGTGGGAATAAGCGAATAATCATCATCGGCAACTGGAAAATGCACCTCACAGCCCAAGAGGCTAGCTTACTGGTGAAGCGACTCGATGACCGTGTCGAATCGCACCGCGACGTCGAAGTTGTACTGGCTCCATCTATGATGACCCTGCAACCGATGAGCGTACAAATCGACAAGCGCAAATTCAAGCTGGCCGCCCAAAACGCTTACTTCGTAGACGAAGGCGCTTACACCGGTGAAGTCAGCTTTACCATGCTGCGCGGCGTGGCCGATTACTGCCTGGTGGGTCATTCTGAACGGCGAATTTACTTCCATGAAAGCCTAGAAATGATCCGCGACAAAGTCCAGGCGGCCGTTCGTAACGGCATCAAACCGATTTTATGCATTGGCGAAACCAAACATGAACGCGCTGCCGGCGAAACAAAAAGAGTCTTGCATGACCAGTTGACCACAGCGCTATCAAACTTAACCGAAGACGAAGTCAGCGAAGTAGTAATTGCCTACGAACCAGTGTGGGCCATCAGTACCTTTGGTGGCAAACAACCGGCTAAACCCGATGAAATTGAAACTGCCATCAAATGGATCCGCCACTTATTGGAGGAGCTTTATGGTGCAGAAAAAGCTGAAGCTATGCGCGTCATTTATGGCGCCAGCGTTGACGCTGAATTTGTTGGCAACATCTTGAACCTGCCGGGCGTTGACGGCCTGTTGCCTGGCGCCGCCAGCCTGAATTACCACAAATTTGCTGACATCGTGAACAATGCCTACAAAGTTGTGCACGATAGGGAAACTGACGATGGCGGAAAGTAAACCGGGCAAACCTGCGCCCAAAAACCAACCGATTATTGATGTAGCCCATCCTGGCAAAACGCCGCCAGATGTTACTTCACGACCGGTGATTGTGACCAACCGGGCAATTATGAAAGACCCGATGGTTGTGGGTGAAAAACCCCAAACCGACCTTGAGGTCGAACCAACCAAATCCCAACCGCTAAGCACCAAGCCGGCCGTCAAACTCAAGCCACTAGAAGAACCAGCCAGTGACAAGCCAGGCAAACCTGCTGCAGGCAACGAACCAGAAGAAACTGAACCGGCCGACAATAGCAAAGCAACTACCGATCCAGAAGAGCACCTAACAGCGGCCAGCAAAGCGGTAACCAACGAAAAAGGGGCGGACAAGAAAAGCCCGGACTCACCTAAAAGTGAAACAAAGGCCGAAATTGTCCCGGCTGGTGAAGGCGAAGGTACCGAAAAAACCGAAGACGAAAAGCCTAAAGACAAGCAGCTGGATCCGGTCGCTGCCGAAGAAGCCGATGCCGCCAAGCGTGCCGAGCACGAGGCGGCTGTCCAGAAAATCGTTGATAGCAAGCAGTACTTTTTGCCCATCAACAGTGTCGAAAAACGCCGCACCAAGCATCTTTTGATCGGCGGATTTATAATCATTGTTCTACTGGCTGCTGCCTGGCTGGACTTTGCGCTGGATGCCGGCTTAGTGCATATACAGGGATTACATCCACTGACTCATTTCTTCAATAACAAGTAGGCCGCAGCACAAAGGCCGCAGGCTGGAATCTAAATTTCTTGGCCTTCAGCCTACTGCCCACCCTCTTCATTATTGCTACAATATATGGATGTCAGATGATCTCTTAGAGGGCTTGAACCCAGAGCAGCGCCGGGCCGTACAAACCACGGAAGGTCCACTGCTGATCCAGGCCGGCGCCGGTTCCGGCAAAACCAAAACCCTAACCCATCGCATTGCCTATCTAATCGCCCAAAACAAAGCGACGCCGTTCAATATACTGGCCGTAACTTTCACCAACAAGGCTGCCAAAGAAATGCGCGAACGCGTCGCCAACTTGCTGGGCCAAAGTTCTGACAATCGCGGCTTTATGCCGTACATGGGAACTTTCCACGGCATTTGTGTGCGTTTGCTGCGCCAGGACGGCGAAGCGATTGGCGTGCCGCGCAGCTTCGTAATTTTTGACGAGTCCGACCGCCAGGCGGCTGTTAAACAAGTCGCAAAACAGCTGATGGTGGACGAAAAAGCCTTTCCGCCGCGAGTGATCAGCGGATTTATCAGCAGCGCCAAAAACGAAATGTTGAGCCCAGCCGAATACGCCAATAGTGCCAGCAGCCCGGCCGCCAACGTCGCCGCCAAAGTCTATCCGGGCTACGAAAAAGCCCTGCATGACGCCTCGGCCCTGGACTTCGACGACCTGATAAATAAAACCGTGCAGTTAATGCAGGAAAAACCGGAAGTCCGCAAAAAATGGCAGCAACAATTCCGCTACATCATGATCGACGAATATCAAGACACCAACGCCGCTCAGTACCAGTTGATCAAATTACTAACCAACGGTGATCGTAACTTAGCTGTCGTCGGCGATGACTGGCAAAGCATTTACAGTTGGCGTGGCGCTGATTTTCGCAACATCTTGCGTTTCGAAAAAGATTTTAAAGATTGTACTGTAATCAAACTGGAACAAAACTATCGCAGCACGCGCAACATCCTTGACGCCGCCCATGCCGTGATCACCAAAAACGCCCAACGATCCGACAAGCGCTTGTGGACTGACGCTGGCGATGGTTTGCCGGTGCAGCTGGTGCAAGTCGGCAGCGAACGGGCCGAAAGTGAGGCCATCATTCGCCGCATCCGCAACGGTGTCGACGGCGGACAGCGGCGGTATTCGAACTACGCCGTGCTGTACCGGACCAATGCCCAAAGCCGCAGCATCGAAGAGGCTTTCGTACATTATGGCATTCCGTACCGCGTGGTTGGCGGCGTGCGTTTTTATGACCGCAAAGAAATTAAGGATGTGGTGGCTTACTTACGCGTCATCTTCCAGCCCGAAGACCGCGTCAGTTTTGAGCGCATAGTTAACGTGCCGGCACGTGGCCTGGGCGCCAAAAGCCTGCAAGTCTTTTTTGAGTGGCAGCAAGCCAATGGATTGCGTCTGCTGGCAGCGCTGCAGGAAGTAAATGATTGCGATGGCCTAACGCCCAAAGCCAAAAACTCGCTAAATGAATTGGGCGACATGATAGCCAGTTTGCGTACGGCCAGCGAAAGCTCAACCGTGGCGGGATTGATTGATTCACTGCTGCGCCGGATTGATTATTTACGCTATTTGGATGACGGCACGCCCCAGGGCGAAGCCCGGCAGGAAAACGTTAAGGAACTTTTGAGTGTCGCCCAGCAATACCAGGACGCCGGCCTGGATGGTTTCCTCGAAGAGGTAGCGCTGGTAAGCGATCTCGATGGCGCTGACTTTAGCGGCGACGCCGTGACGCTAATGACCCTGCACGCTGCCAAGGGCCTGGAATTCCCGGTGGTGTTTATGACCGGACTTGAGGAATCAATCTTCCCACATTCCCGGGCACTTTACGACCAAAGCGAAATGGAAGAGGAGCGCCGGCTGTGTTACGTGGGCATGACTCGGGCCCGCGAAGAACTTTATTTGCTGTACGCTTCCAGCCGGCTGCTGTACGGCGGTATGCAGCACAATCCGCCATCACGTTTCCTAAGCGAAATCGACGCTGAGTTCCAGAGTACTGGTTATGAATCCGACTTCTCGTTTCAGCCAACTGGTTTTGGATCAGCGCCGACACCAGTAGACAATGAGCCGCGCTACGTGCCGGATTTAGTCGAAGGCGACGGCGTCCGGCATCAGGTGTTCGGCACGGGTACTGTTATGGAAGTTGATGGCGACAACGTCGTAGTTTATTTCAAGGGCAAAGGCGCCCGAAAACTGAATATCAGCTTCGCGCCCCTCGAAAAGCTCTAATCGTTCTTAGCCATTCGTTCTTGGTTCTTAGAAAATCCCAGTCACCAGGCTGCGATTTAGCCCGAACATGCGAGCCAAACTGATTGGCAAGCAATTGCTTCTGGCTGAGTCGAGCCGCCAGCTTGCCCCGAATAATCTTATGTAAAAGTGAGGGGATGCCGTAGGCATTCTGGCGGCGCAGCCAGAAGTGATTGATTGACAGTAATGTTTGGTGAGTGTTCGGGAGTTTTTGCTTCTTTTGTCGGCACAAAAGAAGATATCAAAGAGAGGGTTTTGTTGGATTGTACAAGTGAAGCGTTAGATCCAGAGTCCGACCTGTTCGTATGGGTCCTGAAACAAGTTCAGGATGACAAGCACAAACATTCTGGGTTCCTGCTGGAGCCTGTGCTGACGAAAGCCAGTACGGGAATGACGCTTGAGTGGTGTACCTGTCGCACCACCGCTGTTTTTGCTACAATAAGAGGACAGATTCTATCTGACTTATGCAAAAGTTTTGGCAAAAATTACAGGTTAAATTGCTACGTGCCCGCCGGGTGCATTGGCCACGGCGCGTCCGCAAATTCAAGATATTAAGCCGCCATCCGTCATTTAAGGTACCGGCGATCACCATCGGCCTGTTGGTACTATTAACGGCCATAATATTCGTAGTGGCGTTGCAAACACACCACTTACCGCAGGCGTCTGATGCCAAAATCGTCGTTATTTCGCACGATGGCACGCAGCAAACGGTGCCGGTCAAAGAAACCACCGTTGGCCAATTACTCCAAAAACTGCACATTCCACTGAACCGTGGTGATGTGGTCGAGCCGGACCTGACTACCAAAATTAACCAAGACGAATTCCGGATCAATATTTACCGCGCTGTGCCGGTAGAAATCATTGACGGCACCCAACACACATTTGGCCTGAGTGCCGCTAAAACCTTGCGGTCGGTCGCCGCCCAGGTCGGTGCCAACATCTACCCGGAAGACATACCAAATTCCGATCCAACAGATAGTTTCTTAAACCAAGGTGCCATTGGCGAACGCATAGTCGTTGACCGGGCAACGCCTGTAAATGTTGACCTGTACGGCGCCAAAGTCGTGCTGCGGACCCACACCAAAACTGTGGCCGATCTTGTAAAAGAAAAAGGCATCCGAATTATTAAAGGCGACAAAGTCGTGCCGGCCCTTACGACGCCGATCACCGAAAACATGCAGCTGGCGTTCATACGCACCGGCATTAAAACGGTGACCGTAAACGAGGCGATCAAAGCACCAGTTAACGCCACATACGACAGCGGGCTGGCTTATGGAACTACCGCCGTTCGCCAGCAGGGCAGTGACGGCCAGCAAACTGTTACCTACAAGATTGTCCTGAAAAACAATGTTGAAGTCGGTCGTAAGATCATTCAAAAAGTCGTTACCCGCCAGCCAGTGACTGAAATCGTGGTCGTCGGTACTTCCCTGGGCGGTATTAAAGGCGACATGGCCTTGGCCGGCATCTCCAGCCGCGACTACCAGTACGCCGACTACATCATCAGCCATGAGTCCGGCTGGTGCCCAACCAAGATCCAGGGCCAATATGGCGGCTGTGAACCATTGACGGGCGGCGTGCCGGACTACGGTGGCTACGGACTTTGCCAATCAACGCCTGGCTACAAAATGGCCAGCGCCGGCAGCGATTGGCGCACCAACCCGATTACCCAATTACGCTGGTGTTCGGGATATGCCTCAGCTCATTACGGCGGCTGGGCCAATGCTTACTCCTTCTGGATAAATAATCACTACTGGTAATGGCAGATCCAGCTCCCAAAAAATCACTTGGCCAGCACTGGCTGCATGACCAACCCAGTTTGGATGCCATGGCTGATGCTGCAAGTGTGCAGGTCGATGATTTTGTATTGGAAATCGGTCCAGGACTCGGCACGCTGACTGAAGTTCTGACCGAACGGGCAGGGCAGGTATTGGCCGTAGAATTTGATGCCGCGTTGGCCAAAGATTTGCCCAATCGTATAAAAGCCAAAAATTTAGAAGTCGTCCAACACGATATCCTGACGTTTGACTTCACCAGCCTGCCGCCTGACTACAAAGTCGTCGCCAACATCCCTTACTACCTGACCAGCAACCTTGTCCGCGTGCTCAGCGAAACGTCCAATCCGCCCAGCCACGCCGTTTTGCTGGTCCAAAAAGAAGTTGCGCAGCGGGTAGCCGCCAAACCTGGCGCCATGTCGCTGCTGGGAGTCACAGCCCAATTTTATTGGCAAGTGAGCCTTGGGCCTTTAGTGCCGGCCGAACTTTTCACGCCGCCGCCAAAAGTTGATTCGCAAATTTTGATTATGCAGTATAGAACCGAGCCACTTTTCGGCGATGTGCTTCCAAAAGATTTCTTCCGATTGGTCAAAGCTGGCTTTTCGCAAAAACGCAAAACTTTGCTGAACAGTCTTAGTGCTGGCCTGCAGATAGATAAACCAACGGTTAAAACTTTGTGCGAAAGCGTCGGGATTGACCCGTCTCGCCGTGCCCAAACACTCAGCCTGGATGAATGGTACAACCTATACATCTCCTACGAGACTTGACGGTAATTCTTGATAAGTTAAGATTCCAGCGCTAAACTGGAATTACATGGGGCCAACTAACAATCTTCACTATTTGCTGCAACACGTTGCAGCTGTCATTGGCAAGCAGGCCGACCAGATTTTGCAGGAACAACTCGGCATTGGCCTTAGCCAGTACAAGATCTTGTTGGTGTTGGAATGGAACCCGCGCGTCCAACAAAAGGCCATTGCCGACAGCCTGGGCCAGACCGAAGCCAGCATTAGCCGGCAGGTAAACCTGCTGCAGTCTAAGGGTCTGCTGGCCGTAAAGCCCGATCCACGTAACGGCCGCCGCAACATTACCGCGCCAACACCATTAGGTATGCAACTGACCGAAGCCGCAACCAACATCATGCGCCGAAGCTTTGGCCCGGACTTTGCCGGACTTGGCGAAGACCAATTGCTCCAGCTGACGGCCGGACTGCAGCGCCTGCACGCCATCGTCTGCCGCTCCGGCAAAACCGGCGCCTGCGACCACCCCCTGGGGCTTTAATTTTGATGAAGAAAAAAGCCCCTTTCGGGGCTCTATATTCTTAGGTGTTATAGACATCTTTGGTCATAGCATACCCCCTACTATTTAAGAGTCTTTATGACTATTAATATTATAGCACTTATGAGAATACAGAAGAATAGAAATGAGAGTTCGTCTTTACGCTTGAAGTAGGCTTTCTGATTAAATGAGTGACATTCCTCGTACTGGTGCTTGATATAACGCAAAGTCTTAAGCTTGTTGTATTCATAGCTAGTTTTTGAAGATTCATATGCAGTCATCCAAGGATTTTTACCAAATACATTTAGCGTAAGCTTAATAACTCCATATAGGAAAAATGCTCCTGCAATAACATAAATAACTCTTTCGGAATCATCAGAAGGAAAAGAGATTCTTTGCATGAGCGTCATTTTGGTACCAGCCGCTAATGGATGGTAAAGGTATCCCAATATACCGAACGCCGCAGTCAAAAGCAGCCCCTCAGTTGCACGCATTCTGTCATAAATGTGAACTAAAAAATCATAATCACGTTTCTGCTCCCTAATAATAAGTTCTAAAGTTGCAGCCTCCTCTTTGTTTTCTATTGGATCATGCCGAGAGTTACTTTTCTCCGGAATGGGTTTTTCTGTTAAACTTTTCAACTTAATTAATGCGTCGAGAATGTCGTTGATGTTTTCGGCCATTATATCCTCACATATTTATCCTTAAGTGCTAGCAAAAGTATACTAAAGCATTTAATTACAACCATGAGCTTTTTTGTGTATATTGACCCTTGTATTGAAGGATATGCAGAGAGAGTGAAGCATTCCATAACCACTAGCATTTAAGAAGTAAAAGTGCTATAATTGTAGGTTACGGGGCTGAATTTTAAGCTCGACGTTGGACTTTATCGGTTAGATCAGCAGGTCGCTTGTCAGCGTATAGGCAAAACTATAGATGCAACATCTAAAGTTCGCGATTTTGTAGCAAGTGTTTGCGACGGGGCCAAAAACCTCGCTGCAGCATTTACACTGCAAGTCGCACCAGCTGTAGTCTAATAACTACAGCCGTGCCGCGCGCGATGCCAGATAGTGCAAAGGCACGCCATATTTTCTGGACGCTCGACTAGGACTATCCAACTTGGTCGCTAAGATTTGGATTGCTACTCGTGAATGTTTGTCCGCTTCGATACCACGAGTCTAAGATTTTAAAACGGACTAAGCCTGTAGACGACTAACTAAATAAACCGACGGACGCGGGGGCAGTACCCGCCAGCTCCTCCAATGAAAATGCCTGAGCCTAAAGCTCGGGCTTTTTCATTGGTTGAAATTGCAGCCATTTACGCTTATGCTAAAAACAATTAACTAAGGGGTAACTTCTGATGAGCAAACTTAACTCCAAAGGCTTTGGCGCCGTCGAAGCTTTGATAATCGTGATTGTTATTGCGGCTCTGGGTGTCACTGGCTATTTCGTCCTGCACTCCAAAAATAACGATAAAAAGAATACACAAAATAATACTGCATCCGTTCATGACACCAGCAAACAGCTCCAGTCGGAGGGCACGGATAAACAAAGTTCATCTGAGTCATTAGGGCAAAGCTCTGATAACGTATCCAGAAAAAATGACGCAGCCACGATCCTAGCAGCAGTTAGTGACTACCAATCTAACAATTTGGGCGCGCTGCCGACGTCGCTGCAAAAAGGTGCAGCTGAAGCAACGATCGAGTTCTGTGGTAAATCATGTGATGGAGACGGATCAGCGAAGTTGGGATTCTACAGCGTGGACAACGTTTCCTTCCAAACATATGCAGGCACATTAGTCGTGCCCGACAGTAAAACCGTGTATATCGTCAACGAAGCCACTTGCAAAGCAGACGGTACTGGAATTGGCGCCGCTGGCACTGCCCGCGATTCGGTGGTTCTATTTGCGCTAGAGTCCGGTTCCGCCGTCCAGCAACAGTGCATAGGAGTGTAGATCATCCCTGATCTTTCTGCGTAAAATCTGCTAGAATTGAACCAAGTATGAAAAACAAATATTTGGGAATCGTGTATGTCGTTTTGTGCGTTGGAGCCTTGGCTGGCGGCGGTTTTGCTATTTGGCATGTGACGCATCAGAATGGCCCGAGCAAGGCTAGTGATTCATCGGCCGATGCTGGTCAAGCCAGCAGCGATAGCAGCACTAGCCAGTTGAATGTCACCCAAACCCAGCCATCGACATCGGCCAGCGACCTTGGACAGCTCGGTGGGACAAACGGCCAAAACTTAACCGGACAGGGCAATACCAGCGATGGTTCGGCTACCAATGGCTCGTCGTCATCCGGCGCTAGCTGGCCAGACCCTTCAACGTTCACCCAATATGATAAGTACAAAACCAGCCAGCAGGCGCTGTTTGGTGACGTAGTAACTGGCACTGGTACAGCACTTGCTGCTGGCCACAAAGCAGCTGTTTATTACAAAGGCTTTCTGACAAACGGCACGGTTTTTGACCAATCCCGCCCGGATTCGTCCGGCAATTTGCAGCCATTTGTTTTCACCGAAGGCGCACACCAGGTGATCAGTGGTTGGGAACAGGCCTTGGCCGGCATGAAAGTCGGTGGCGCGCGGTTGCTGATAGTTCCGCCTGCGGCTGGTTATGGATCGACGGCCCAAAATGGAATTCCGGCCAACTCGGTCCTGGTTTTTGAAGTCCAGCTGCTGCAAGTCCAATAATTATAAGATGCGAAAAGCCGCCCGGTTGACCCGAGCGGCTTGAGGTTGTCGGCCTACTTAGGCTGGCAAAATCAATAGTATGTGAGGGGGCGCCGCTAGTTTTTAGCGGCCAGGGGGCCTAGGCGCGTACCTCCTGCGCTAAGCTCTTCATTGCCTGCCCGTTAGATCTAGGACTTTTCAATGGATTACCCCCTTTCTGTTTTTGCTGTTAATACTTTTAATGTAACAGCTAGTCTTTAAATGTCAAACGAATTCATTAACTACTAATTAAACTGCTTGCATGGGGTGGTTATCTCTGTTACACTTGCGGCACTAGAGAAGCTGCTAGAGACAATAGTCCGGTTCTAGGTTAATAAGTTAAGTAAATGTAAGGTTCGCAGAGGCGCAGCTAACTGGTTTGCCAGATTACCTCAGTGACTGTAGGAGAGAAAATGGCAACCAAATTATTTATCGGCTCACTTGCCTGGGCTACAACTGACGACAGCTTGAAAGCTTTCTTCGAAGAAGCAGGCACAGTTGTGTCTGCTAACGTCATCTTTGACCGCGAAACCAATCGCAGCAAAGGTTTCGGCTTTGTAGAAATGGGCAGCGACGAAGAAGCCAAGAAGGCTATCGACTTGCTCAACGGCAAAGAGCTTGACGGTCGCGCTATCGTTGTTAACGAAGCCCGTCCTCGCGAAGAACGCCCTCGCTACTAAGCAGGTATCTTTGAGATTAAAGACCCCGCAAGGGGTCTTTTTTGTTGTCGAAGCCGCTGCAGTTTCGGCTTGACCGCTACCCAGTTGCACCGCTAGGCTGGAAGCATGCCATTCGAAGATGCCCGCGCCTTTATCGGCCAAAAGCTACGCTTGTCTTTTCGCCAAGGCAAAGATCTGACGGCTGCCGATGTCCAAGCTGCGCGTAAATATATTGATGACTACTGGCCGCACATCCAGCGCAACCACCCCAAAGATGACGAAAGCCTGTTGGGTCTGCCACACCCGTATTTAGTGCCTTCGTACCAGGCCAAAACCGGCTTTGATTACAACGAACTCTACTATTGGGACAGTTACTTTATGGTGCAGGGCATGCTCGATGCCAATCATAAGGACTTAGTCAGCGGCATACTGGAAGACCTCATCTACCTGTTTAAGCGTTTCAAAGTCATTCCCAATGCTTCGCGGACTTACCTGACCGGGCGGTCCCAGCCGCCACTGCTGACGACTTTCATTTTTGACGTTTATGAAACCTATCAGCCTGGTGACAAGTGGTTAGCCAGCGCCATGAAGACGGCCGAACAGGAATACGACACTGTTTGGATGGGTGTCAAAAAACCCAACGAACGCCAGGTTTACCAAGGCCTGAGCCGCTACTACGACATCAACTACCTGCATGATTTGGCAGAGGCCGAAAGTGGTTGGGACATGACACCGCGCTTCGACCGCCGGGCGCTAAACTTTTTGCCGGTCGACCTAAATGCCTTGCTCTATAAATACGAAACCGACTTCGCGAGAGCTGCCAGGATTCTGGGCAAGGAAGACGCAGCCACCAAATGGGATGAAGCTGCTGAGACACGCAAAGCCACTATGAACAAACTAATGTGGGACAAAGTCCGCGGCCTGTATTACGACTATAACTATGTAAAGAAAAAACGGGGTCCGATCAGCAGTTTGGCGGCCTTCTTCCCGATGTGGGCCGGTATGGTCGACGAAAAACAGGCAGCTAGTTTGGTCAAAGGCCTGCGCCGGTTTGAGTACAAGGGCGGTTTGACCACGACCGATACTTTGCCCATCGGCCAATTCGTGCTCGGCAGCACGCCAACGCAGTGGTCATACCCCAATGGCTGGGCACCGCTGCATTTCATTGTCGTCCAGGCGCTGGAACGCTACGGCTACCACGAAGACGCCCGGCGCATTGCCATGAAATGGCTAAAAACTAACACCTGGTGGTTCAACGAAAACGGCCTTTTCCTGGAAAAATACAATGTGGTTGCACCAGACAAACCACCACTCAAAGGCTTGTATCCATCGCAAACCGGCTTTGGCTGGACCAATGCTATTTACGAACGCTTTTGTCGCGATTACATCGACCAACAGAGGTGAAGTGGTACAATTTACAGACCAACCTTTGGGATTGTAGCTCAGCTGGCTAGAGCGCGCGGTTCACATCCGTGAGGTCCACGGTTCGAGTCCGTGCAGTCCCACCACTTTTTGACAGACGCTTCGCTAGTGTCGACAGCAAATGCCCACTGGGCATTTCTGGGTTCAAGTCCTCTCAGTCCCACCATAAGTTCAAGAAAGGTAGTTAAGTATGCAGGCCAAAAATTTTCAAAAGCCGGACGAACAGCACGATATGTCAAACGCTAAGATGAGCGGCCTAAAAGTCGGCGACAAAAATGTTTATCAAATGGTCTACCAGCCAGGCTGGAAATGGTCAAAAGACATGAGTCCGGTAGTGGGAACGGCAACTTGCCAAATGCACCACGTGCTGTACGCCATATCCGGCGAAATGAAGGTAGTGTTGGACGATGGCAGCGAAACCATTATGAAAGCTGGTGATTTTTTGGATCTGCCGGCTGGCCACGATGCCGAAGTCGTAGGTGATGAACCATTTGTAGCCTTTGATCTGGCCGGTTTGCAAAGCTAGTTAAGTGTTTCATTTATCCCTGTAAAACGCTAAAATATAGCTAATGAGCAAGTACTACGTCTGTACCTCGATTCCTTATGTAAACGGCGAACCGCACCTGGGGCATGCCATGGAGTTTGTGCTGGCTGACGTTCTGGCCAGGGCCGCACGGCAAGCTGGCGATGACGTAATTTTCAGCACCGGCACTGATGAACATGGTGGCAAGATCGCCGAAAAGGCGACCGAACTTGGGCTTGATCCCAAATCTCTTGCCGATCAAATGAGCCAGCGTTTTAGCGAACTGGCCAAGCGACTCAACATCAGCAACAATCGCTTTATACGAACGACCGACGAATCACATGAAGAACGAGCCCAACTTATCTGGAAGGCTCTAGAAAAAGACATTTACAAAGGTAAGTACGTTGGTTGGTACTGCACTGGCGATGAAGAATTCTTTACCGAGACGGTAGTTAAGGCCAACAATGGCGTTTGCCCGGATCACGATCGCCCATATGAAAAAATTGAAGAAGAGAACTACTTCTTCAAATTAAGCTCCTACACCAAACCGGTGTTGGAAGCTATCACCAGCGATCAGTTCAAGATTGTTCCGGAAACGCGCCGTAACGAAATTTTATCGCTGCTCAAAAGCGGGCTGGAAGACATCAGCATTAGCCGACCGACCGATACCATCAGCTGGGGAATCCCGGTGCCCGGCGACAAAAGCCAGGTGATGTATGTGTGGTTTGAGGCATTGATGAACTACATCACCGTTCTGGGCTATCCCGAGCATCAGGACTTTAAAGACTTCTGGCCAGCCAATGTCCAAGTTATTGGCAAGGGAATCCTGCGTTTTCATGCTGCAATTTGGCCAGCAATGTTGCTGGCGCTAAAGCTGCCGCTGCCAAAAGTCCTCTATGTACATGGCTACGTGACCGTTGATGCCAAAAAGATGAGCAAATCACTTGGCAATTCCGTTTCACCCAATGACGTTATCGACAAATATGGCGCCGACGCCTTCCGCTACTACTTTTTGCGCCATATTCCCAGCTACAGCGATGGCGATTTTAGTTGGGAATCATTCGAAAACGCATACAACAACGAACTGGCCAACGAGCTCGGCAACGCCTTGCAGCGCACGCTGGTGCTGGTCACCAAAAATCTTGATGGCCAACTTGGCGAAGTCCCGTCAGCCGAGCACGATATTGCCCAGTACCAACAGGCGATTGCGGAGTGCCGTTTTGACCGCGCGCTAGACGAAGTTTGGGAACAAGTTCGTGGTCTCAACCAGTACATTGACGAAGAAAAACCCTGGGAATTGGCCAAAGCCAGCGACGATGAACATTTGCGTGAGGTGCTGCTTTACCAAGTTAGTTCTTTGCAAAAGATCGCCGAGTTACTGGAACCATTTTTGCCGGAAACCGCCGCTAAAATCCAAGCCGCTTTCAAAGACGGCCAAGCCCACGCCGTGGAAGGCACGCTATTTCCAAAAGACACATCTCCTAAACCTACCGACACCGCCAAATGATCGAGTTGGTTGATACGCATTGCCATATCCAATCAATCGGACTGAGAAAGGGCGAACCAGCCACCCGCGAACTATGGGCCAAAGCCAATTTAACTGCTAACGAGGTAATCGAAAATGCTGCCGCAGCCGGTGCTACACGCCTGGTTTGCGTTGGCTGCGACCTGGAAGACAGCAGGTTGGCAATTGATTTCGCGAAGGATAGGGAAGGCTGCTTCGTCTCGGTCGGTATCCATCCGCACGAAGCCCAGCACTTTGCTGGCAACCAAGCCAAGTTGGACGAGTTTGCGGCTTTGGCAAAATCACCAAAAGTGGTGGCCGTAGGGGAGTGTGGCCTGGACTTTTTTTACACCCATTCACCGAAAGTAGACCAAGTCAAAGTATTGCGCTTCCAAATTGAGCTGGCACTTAGCAACGATCTACCGCTAATTTTCCATGTCCGCGAGGCTTTTGAAGACTTTTGGCCTATCTTTGAGGAGTATCAGGGTATCCGCGGCGTGCTGCATAGTTTTACCGATTCAGAGGAAAATCTTAAAAAAGCCTTAAATTACGGGCTTTTCATCGGCGTCAATGGAATTGCCACATTTGCCAAAAATCCAGCCCAATTACAGATGTACAAAGCTATTCCGCTAGAAAACCTGCTGCTAGAAACCGATGCGCCCTTCTTGACTCCCACCCCTTATCGTGGTAGTATAAACGAACCGAGGCAGGTGGAAACCGTATCGCGATTTCTAGCCGAAATGCGTGACCAAAAATATGAAGATTTGGCCACGGTGACGACCAGAAACGCCCGCCACCTCTTCGGCCTATAAAGTTCTAAAAACATAACCTATGCATTTTGATTTCGATCTAGACAAGTTGATTCCACCGTTACAAATACCGTTTTTGTCGGAGCGCCCGACTGAGCGTGTTACTGCTGAAGATGCCCACATTTTGAGTAGCGAGCTTTTGCCAGAGATCGACTTCAAGCAGGCGGCCGTTGACCGCGCTGTTTTGACTGAGGTCGGCCCGGAAATTCCAGTCCAAACACAGCGCCAAGTTGCCGGTAATGTGATTAATGCCGCTGCCAGAGCCCAAGATTATGAAATCCAAGTCCAGCCACAGGTTGACCGTGCTGCCCAAGAAATCCTGGCCGCTCTTTACGGTGCTTACCTGGCGCATGGCGGTGACCCGAACCTCTCAATTGAAGCTTTTGCCCAAATGCAGCCGGCCCAAGAAGTTATTGAAGAAAAGCACGTAACACCGCCGGTGGAGTGGAATAATGGTGAGACGATCGACCTGGAAGAAGCCCGTCGTAAAGTTTTGGAAGAAGTTGACAGTGAAGATCGCCGTGCAGCGCTGCAAACCAACAACAGTAATTTGGGGTTGTTCGCATGAGCATTCTACCTAAGATCATGCCGCGGACTGCCGACGAGCGTGCTGCCGACTTCAAGCGAAATATACTGCGACGCGAAGCCGAGATAGGCGGCCAGTTATTTGGCGAAGTGCCAAAAGGCCACCAACGCCAATTTTTCTGTCTTGACCGGGCCACCTGGATTTGGCACGAAGAATGGGCCGACCAGCAAGGCCAACACGCCATTACTACGCGTTACGACATCCGTCCGAATGGCATCATCAAATCACAAGACGGCCAGAAAACTTACCAGCGCCTATCCGAACAAGAAATCCGCAACTTCCACCGTGCTACCCGGATGTACACCGAACGCGTTAAAGCTGAATATCAGCGCCTGCTACAAGTTGCCAAAACGGCTTAAGCTTCGTTAGCCGCACCCCGAAGGTTATACTTACGTCAATGTCCGCCAAGACGATTTACCTAGACTACGCTGCCGCCACACCGCTACATCCAGAAGTGTTAGCGGCTATGCAGCCGTTTTTCGCCGAGCGCTTTTATAACCCATCGGCTAGCTACGCTGCAGCTCGCGAAACCCGCAAAGCTTTGGAAACGGCCCGGGCCGACATTGGCCATTGGCTGGGTGCCCGGCCTAGCGAAGTTGTTTTTACGGCTGGCGGCAGCGAAGCCAATAATTTGGCCGTCCACGGTGTAATGCGCCAGTTCCCACAGGCCAACTTGGTGGTGGCCGGTGTTGAGCACGATTCAATTCTGGCACCAGCTAAAGATTACGCATGTCGGCTGGCCAAAGTTTTGCCCGACGGCCGGATCAACCTGGAAAATTTGGCAGAATTAATTGATGATCAAACCGTTTTGGTCAGCATCGGCTACGCCAACAACGAAATCGGCACCATCCAGCCGCTCAAGCAAATTGCCCAATTACTCGATGAAATTCGTAATGACCGGCGGCAGCGTGCCGTCAAACAACCGCTGTATTTTCACACTGACGCCTGCCAGGCCGGCAACTACTTGGACTTGCATGTCAGCCGTTTGGCCGTTGACCTGATGACTATCAACGGTGGCAAACTGTACGGGCCGAAGCAGAGCGGAGTGCTATTCGTGAAAGCCGGACTTAGCCTAAAGCCACTAGTCAGCGGCGGTGGGCAAGAGTTTGGCATGCGCTCAGGCACCGAAAACGTGGCGGCAGCAATTGGCCTGGCCAAAGCTTTAAATCTAGCCCAGACTGACCGTCACAACGAGAGCAATCGATTGCAGCAGCTTCAGCGACAATTTTTCGATCTAATTGACCAAACACTTCCAAATGCCGTGATTAACGGATCACAAAAAACCCGCTTGCCAAACAATGTCCACCTGACAATTCCCGGCCAGGATAACGAAAGGCTGCTTATCCAGCTGGACGAAGCCGGTATTCAGGCGGCAGCCGGTTCGGCCTGCAGCGCCAGCGACGAAGAACCGTCGCACGTGCTCAAAG
>DASZPJ010000030.1:0-31004 GCA_035550295.1 Saccharimonadales bacterium (SeqCode) | reverse complement strand
AATAGGCAAAGTACAAACACTTGGAGTAGTTCGTCGTGCAAACGCTGCGACTTCGTGTTAGCCAGTTCGCCAAGTACAAAAATGACCAACAATAATGTGCGGTACGACTTTTCATAGACCCGGTTACGGACTGATTTTTGTCGCTCATCGGCACTTCGCCTGTCTTTGCTGTTCCACAATGGCCAATATACAAATTTCTGGCTGTTGATCAGCAGTAAGGTGCAAGCAAAAGCAACGAACAGGAACGCCACGCCGGTATTTTCCAGAACCGACTGGGCCCGAGTTAAGCTATATTGCCCTGCAGTCGAAACATAGGTTGCCAACACGCTTGCCACCAAGCTGCTACTGGCAACGGCGGATAGCAGTTGGCTTGTGCGATGGCTGAATTCTTTGGACTTACGGTTTGACGATCCGAAAACGTAGTACAGCAATCCCGCTATAACTAACAGTGGCACAAAAGCCACCAGGTAAGTCACAACTTGCAGTGGCACTGCATCACCAATACTTGGCGAGACCAAAGCCAGCAAGGCCAGGCCGACCATCGTAATTGTTAGGTAAGTAAAAAGTGCTCGTCCGTCGAGTTTACGCATGGTTGTCCTCCTGCTTATTTTTAAATAACGGCTCGAAAGGCTGGTCCGAAAAAATGGTCGTAACCGGCACGCCAAATACCGCGGCAATTTTGAAAGCCAACTCCAGGCTTGGTGAATAATCACCACGTTCAATGAAGCCGATGGTTTGGTAATTTACGTCAACCTTGTCGGCCAAATGCTGGCGGGAAATTCCCTGCTCGGTTCTTAGTAAGGCAATGCGGTTATGTATCATTACGCAATCAATTATTGCGTAAACACAACATAATGTCAATAGCAAAAATAAAAATTGTTAGTAATAGTTTGTAGCTAGAGTGATTTTTAGCTTAGCCCGCGCGACGGAAAGTCATTTGCGAGGCTTGAATGTTATTCATCTGCGGCATAAAGCCGGCTTGGCACCAGGCCAGATAGATATTGCCGAAACCTCTATAAAACCGCTCAATTTGCGCCGGGCTACGCCCTTCACCCCGCCATTTGCCCGTTAGCGCGGCACGACTAGCTTCCAAATTACGCCGCCATTCCCGCAAAGTTTGGGCGTAAGACGAACCAAGTTCGGTTTCTTGGCCGACTACTTGTAATCCACGTTCAGCCATTTTTTGACGAATCACGTCTTTGGGCGTTAACACGCCGCCGGGGAAAATTGCCGTATTGGCAAAGCTTCGGGCGTGCTTTTGATTAGCCCATTGCGAGGAATGAATATGAATAGCTTGCAACAGAGCCCTGCCGTCTTCTGCCAGAAACTTATTAATATGATTGAAATAATCGTCGTGGTCACGCCAGTCCACCGCTTCCAGCATTTCGATTGATACTAATCGATCGTACGGCTTTTCAGGTTGGTGATCCCGATAATCTTCTTCCCGGAAATCGATCTGGTCGGCAACGCCGGCGTCAATGGCTTTTTGTTGGGCTACCAGGAGCTGTTCGTGGGAAACCGTTAGGGACGTAATACGTAGGCCAGGATTACGCTCGGCTAAAGCGACTGCCAAACCGCCCCACCCGCCGCCGATCTCAATTAGCGTATCGGCCGTGTCCAGCCATAAATTGTCGGCTATGGCGGTAACTTTATGCTCCTGCATGGCTTCCAGGCTTTCGGTGGTCTTGCTCGGCGCTAAAAGGCCGGATGAATACTGGACGTATTTCTGGTCCAAAAAACCGTATTCGCCGGTATAAACTTCCGGCGTTAGATCGTAGTGGTCAGCAATTTCTTGTTTGGTTCGTTTGGCGCTTGGAGTCCAGGCAGCAATAGATTTAGCGTCATTTTCTTCTTCGTGTCGCCTGGATCGTGCCCAAGCGTGTTTGCGAATTGGCCGGACTGCTTTCTGCAGGCCAACAGCGACCATCACCATGGCGTCAGATTCCGGATTACCGGTTTCAACATCGTCAGGCACGGGCGTCGCTTCGATATCCGGACCCCACATACCCTCAACGTGCGTATAAAAAAGGCCGACATCGGCGTATTCCAGCATGGCGGGAATGACAATCTTTGGTTCACGAATCTCTATTACGGCCTTAGGCTTGCCAAATCTCGGAAATTGCCAACGTTGTCCGTCGGCGCTGTCATCCAGTTGCTTACCGACCACACTGAGCAGCCGTTCGCCGTGGCGTACAAGCCGGCGGTGTTTGTCATCATTTTCCGGCTCTAAGATAGCTGGGCGGTACTCATCAATTCGGGGATCTGCGTAATCACGGAAGTGGGCGGGCATCAAGTCTCCTTGTAACTTATAGGAGATGGTGTCATAAAATACACCTCTATGCAACCATGAGCGTTAAGCGCCGACAGTTCAATTAAATGTGTAAAGAAGTTGCATAAGCAATATGCTTGATGGTTACCCGGAGTTATACTTATTTCAAGTGATGCGTAAACTTATGAGCCGGCTATGAAGACTGGTGCCTTTGCTGAAGAAACGGCGCATAGTAGTTCTATTCCTTTCAAAAATGTAGACCTTGAAGTGTTGCGAAGCATCGCAATCATCCTCGTCCTGATTGTGCATTTGCCGGAACTATTCTTGTGGCGGTCCTTCCCTATCGGTAATTATTTTGCGCCCACTGGAGCGGTGGACCTCTTCTTTGTCATCTCCGGCTATATAATCACCACAAGCTTGTTGAATTCAATAAAAAAGAAACAGGCAACCACCACGATTATTAAATCATTCTGGATAAAACGCGTTTTTCGCATTTTGCCGATGGCTTACTTGTGGACCGTCATACCGATATTGCTGGCGTTTTCTTTCAATTCGAGTGGAGTGTTTGGGAGTACTTTTCGATTGGCGCGCGACGGTCTGGCCAACGTCACCCAAACAGCCAACTTCCACTGGCAGGTGTGTAACGATGTCGTAGAGTTGTCAGGTACCTGCGATATTGTAGAGCCAAGGGGCCAGACACCGCTGGCACCATATTGGAGCCTGTCCACCGAAGAGCAATTCTATATGCTTTTCCCTTTGTTGCTACTATTTTTCGATCGCCGCCGGCTGACGATTGCCCTGGCATTTATCCCGATTGTTTTACTCTTCGTCGATCGCCGCCGGCACTTCTTTTATGTGCTACGCTTTGACGCGATTGCCATGGGCGTGCTTTTAGCCTTCGCGCAGACTAAAGATTGGTACCAGGAATTCTACCCCAAATTCCTGGAAAAATATGGCCTTGGCCTTTTGTTTGCCGTGGCTGGAGCTCTATTGATCGGCCTGGTGGGAGCCCTTTCCAACGTCACTTTTGAACAAAGCCTGGTAGATGCCATCGCAATGTCGATGGTGTTTGTGGCTTCGTTTAACAAAAACTTATTTACCCGGCCGTTCGTCCGCTTGCGTCCACTTTTCCTCTGGTTAGGTGATCGCTCGTATGCTCTTTATTTGATTCATATACCGACCTATTTGCTCGCAAATGAGCTCTACTTCCGGTGGCATGGTACTTCATATAGCGACGCGAAATTTTTTGTACCGCTGAGTGCGCTTGCAATGATATTGTTGTTTGAAGAGGTCTCGACGGCTTTAATTGAACGGCCACTCAGGCGATATGGACGCGCTTGGGCCAAGCAAGTAGAAGCGGCACGGCCAACCACACTAAAAGCCCGCACTCCAACCCGACGCAATGCTGCCAAGCGGCCATAATTTGCTACAATTACAGATATGAAAGCCAGCAAAGCACCAACCGTGGACGCCTTCATCGCCGAATCCCCGGCTGAAGCGCGCCCCGTTATTGAGCAAATCCGCGAGGTCGTCAAAGCGGCCGTGCCGGACGTGGAAGAAACCATGGGCTACGGCAAACCGTACTACAAATACCACGGCTGGATGACCGGCATTACGCTCTACACCAAGCACTTGGGTGTTGAGATTTGGGATGGGCTGACAGACGCCGACCGCGAAGAACTTGAATCCCTTGGCTACAAAACCGGCAGCAAAAACTTCCAGATCCAATACGACCAAGCAGTTCCTGCCGAACTACTAACACGTCTGGTCAAAGCCCAGGCCCAACGCAACCAGCAAAAATCCCAATCTTAATAGTTCCCATGTTATGAAGCTGGCTGAATATACCGACCAATTTGAGCCTAATAATTGATTTTTCTCATCTGTTTCGGTACTATTAATCGGTACTTGCGGGTGTAGCTCAGTTGTTTAGAGCGCTTCCTTGCCAAGGAAGAGGCCGAGAGTTAGAGTCTCTTCACCCGCACCAAATTTTTGTTTACACTTTACGGCTCTTTAGCTCAGTTGGTAGAGCAGCGGCCTGAAGAGCCGCGTGTCCCCAGTTCGAGTCTGGGAGGAGCCACCAAGATTGACATAATACCACTTTTGTGGTATTTTTGTTTTTAATGAACCGCGTCTCTCTTGCCCGTCACATGACAGAGCCAGTCTTTGAAACTATCCGAACGGCCCAGAAACCTCTTACTGAAGAAGAAAGATTCTTGGGCGCAGTTGGTCTTTCAACCAGCGCTATTGGTAATGTACTTGCGGGCCTGGAACCATCAGAAGCTAGCCGAGCAGCGAACTTTACAAGCTCGCTCTTTCAAGACTGTATGGTCATTGCCCTAAAAGTGGAATCGGCTAGACGCCGCTTCGGCTCAGCAATTTCAGCCGATCTACATAAAAAAGGGATGATCCAAAGCAGAGAAGCACTGACCGCTCCAGCAAAGCTTCCAAGCTCAGCCGAAAACCATATGCTGCTGATCATAGCGGGTCAAAGCGCTGACACAATTACTATACAAATGGGGCTCAACGATACACCGATTTATGGATGGAACGAAAAGATCACCGCAGATATTGAAGCGCTTACGAAACGAGGCCAAGGATGTCCTGCCAGGAATATCCCCAGCGAGTTTGAAGGTACATCAATGCCGTTAAGTGAGGCAGTTTGGTGTGAATATACCAACTGGTGGACATCACTCGAGCTGGTATAGCTATCTATAAATTCAATTGGTGCCGAGTATTATTTCTCTTTGGACATGAATTCTTTGACGCTGCTGACAGTGTCCATGAATTGGGCTGGGAAGACGATGGTACTGTTTTTCTCGACGGCGATGTCGTTTAGGACCTGCAGGTTACGCAGCTGCAAGGCGATTGGGTGAGCCGAAATAATGTCGGCGGCGTCGCCAAGCTTTTGGGCGCTCAGGGCTTCACCTTCAGCGGCGATGATCTTGGCGCGCTTTTCACGCTCGGCTTCAGCCTGTTTGCTCATAGCCCGCTGCATGGTGTCAGGCAGCTGGATGTCCTTTAGCTCGACAGTGCTGACATTGACGCCCCACTTCTCTGTCTGGACATCAAGGATGGCTTTGATCTTGTCGTTGATGGCGGCCGTCTGGCTGAGCACGTCGTCCAGAACGCTTTGACCGACGATGTTACGAACTGTAGTTTGGGCAATTTGGTAAATGGCCGATACGACGTTTTCGATAGCTACAATGGACTTAGTAGGATCAATCACCTGGTAGTAAGCAACGGCTGAAACGCTGATAGACACGTTATCTTTGGTGATAATTTGCTGCGATTCAACAGGCAACGTCACGATTCGCATGCTAACTTTGCGCATCTGGTCGATGATCGGGATGATCAAACGCAAACCCGGTTCTTTAACATTTGGTCGAACCTTACCGAGCCGGAAGACAACGCCGCGTTCGTACTGATTGATCAGCCGAATGCCGTTGACCACGATAATAAACAAAACAACCAGTAAGAAAATTGCCACGCCAGACATAGTCATCCTCCGTCAGTTAGTAGGCTCATTGTACGGCTCTTAGAGGCGCTCGGTCAAATGAACCGTGACTTCATCACCCGCTTCTTTGCCGATGACTTTCCGGATATCTGCTTTGATTGGCAGCATCTGTGTACCATTGCCCATAGCCATAAACGACGTTTGGAAAGGCTCACCGTCAACGGTGCCTTTGACTTTGACCGCGCCATGCGTGCCAAAGAATTCGTAAGCGTCAGGCATGACAGCATACGTCCAGCCGCCAGTGTTCGGGCTTTTCTGCAGTACTGCAGTGAAGGTTTTATCAAGTTTCATAGATTTATGATAGCACCCAGCCAATTGAATCAAGCTTCCCTCTCTGTTATACTCGGGTGACTTGGGGATATAGCTCAGTTGGCTAGAGCGCTTGCATGGCATGCAAGAGGTCCGGGGTTCGAGTCCCCGTATCTCCACCAAGATTTTGACAAAGTACTATTTTTATGATAGTATTTTTTATTATGTTTGACCAGGAAGGTTTTGAAGCAGCGCTACGGGAAACTTTTCCCACACTGCCCCGCCACCAGGCTTCCTACAATCAGGCCTTCACTTTACTCGGTAGATGTGCCAGTTCGGCAGAAGCTACAGCCACTGGGACAGAAGAACTAGAGGCCACTTTCAGATCGTTGGCCGGCGCTACTGGCCTTCGAGATATACTGCCTAATCCACACAAAAGAAGCGCGGTCTTTTGCTGCGCCATACAGGTTCTGGAAGACTTCGTTTACTAGATCACGCGCTTTTTGCGGACAAACCATAAAATAACTAGGATCAACAGCAAGTTGAAGCCAACGATAACCTCGAAGGCGTGTTGGGAGTGCTGGTATGGCAAGTGCACGTTCATGCCATACATACCAAAGAAGACGTTCGGCAGGGCGATCAAAACAGTAGCCACGGTCAGGATGGTCAAGGTTCGGTTAAGGTCGTTGGCGCTGATTGCCGAATAAGCTTCGCGGATGTTGGCGATGGATTTCAGGTTGCCGCGGATGGCTTCAATAGACTGTTCGTTATTGAGCAGCAGGTCTTCGACGATGTCCTGGTCTTCTTCAAAAAGCTTGAGTTGGCGGCCGGCCAAAAGTCGGCGCAAGGCGGCGTTGGTTGGCTGCAGCGAGCTATGGAACTCGTTCAATTCGTCTTCGATGGTGGCGAAGTCGATGAGATCCTGGTTGGTGACGCCACGGTTACGCAAACGCGTCCGCACTGACTTAATTTTGCGGCTGGTTTGGCTAATAAATACGTCGTACTCGTCACTGATATGCGACAGCATCAGCAAGATGAGTTTTGTGCGTTGGGTGGTGGCTGGCGTGCGGCCTTTCAGTAGCGACTCGGCAGTTGGCAGTGGCAACGGCGAAAGAGTCAAAACCATTTTTGAATCAGTTACAACCAACAGCGGCGCCGTGTCCAGTTCGCCGTCGGCAGTCTTGTAGGCATAACGTACAAAAATGTAAGTTTTGTCATCTTCCCTTTCCAAACGTGGCACTTCGTCTTCGTCGAGGGCGTCTTGAATAAAGCCTTCTTCTAGGCTGAAGTGATCAACCAGTAGCGCCAGTTCATCTTCACTGGGGGCTTCAACATGCACCCAAGTTCCGGGTTTTGGCTGGTCAATTTCGTTGACGGCTTGATCACGCAAGCTTTTGTAGAAGTATTTGATCATAGTGCTTGTCCTTATCCTGACTATACCACAGGCCGAATCGGCTCAGCATTATTAGTACAAAGCCAGGCATTTCGGAGCCCGGCTTTGTCTTTTGATGTTTCGTGCGCGCCCACCCGCGGCGGGCGAGTCATATTTGTTTTTGATCGTTTTTGTTTTGACTTTTCACGCGCCGCTTTATGCGCACGATCTGTTAATAAGCATAACTAATTTTTGACTTTTGTCAAGCCTATGGGGTGACTTTGTCGCTGACTGCATAGGGTTTGCCGGTGCTCAAGATTGCCGTTAACAGGTAGTGGCTGCAGTTTTGGGTGACATTGTCGCAAGCCAATTTGCCATTATCGGATGTCGGCTGGTAAGCAAAATTCTTCAGTGTAGGCTTGGCGGCAAGTCGGCGGGTTACTGCCAGCGGGTCGTCCAGCGCTTCGGGATCCAGGCCTGCTAAGTTGTTCTGCAGCCAGACTGGATCATTCAGCTGGGTAAATGTTGGGTATGCGTTATTGGTTGCAAAATAATCAGCCAGGTTCGAACTAACCGCTGCCAGGCGTTGTGCTCTTTCGGCATCCAGTTGCGCCGGCGTTTCATGAGCAGCAGCGGCCGCTTCAATCTGTAATTGCAGGGCAGCAAAGTTGGCCCAGCCCAGTTTAGTTTGTGGTTCGGCGGGTATCTTAACAGAATCAAATTTACTGTAACGAATCGAAACGGTTTGGTTGCCGTTGGTTGCATCGAACCCAAAGAATTGGTGGCTGCTACTGGTGATATAGATCATTATCTTCATGCCTTTGTAGTTGTCCAGTTGGTTGATTGCCGCCTGCACATCACCGGTTTGGAAGCCTTCACTGCTGGCGGCACTTTGGTTAAGGATTGTTAGGTTGCCGGTATCCAGAGTGATTGGGTAGGCAAAGACTTTGGTGCCCTCTTGGACAGTGTGCTTAACCTTTTGGGGATTGAACTTGTAGATGTTGTGATCAACTGCATAGCCAATTAGTTGGTTGGCGTTTTTTGGCAAGAAGTTGCCGAAAATAATTGGACCGAAAGCTTGGTAGCGCGGATCAGCCACATGGCTAAGGTTGGCGTTAATCCCGGCCGGCAATAATCCTTTGCTGCGCAACTGGATCCAGGCCCCTTTGGCGACGGCCGCCACGTTGCCAGTTACACCGGCTGGCAGTTTTTGGTAACTGAAGTAAGTCTTGCTGGCCGAACCGTAGCCAATCAACTCAGCCGGGCTGCCATTGATGTTTAGGCTGGCCTTGGTGCTGACCAAAATATTGGTGGGCACGCTGAAGTCCAGGTCGGCCGTGGTCGAACTCGTACCAGTCGTAGTAATCTCAACTTGGCTGGTAGACAAAGCCGCGTGCATAGCACTTTGGAAAACGCGCGTCGGGTCGTTCTGCAAAGTTTCGTAGCGCAGCCATGCGAATGTGCCGCCACCGGTAACTAAAGCCGCCAGCGCTACTAACGCCAGCTTTTTTGGAATTTTTATACCACGTTTTGGCCGCGGCAATTTGGCGATGGGCTGGCCTGCTGGCAACGCAGGTTCTGGTTCTGGCGGCGCTAAAGCGGGCTGTTGGACCGCTGCCGGCTGTGGTGGTGCTTGGTTCGGCGATACAAACGGAGCCGGATCGGCCGTATTGAGTGACTGGAAAACGGCGTCATCAACCTCATCAGTCACTGGACCACGTGGCGCTGGTGGCACAGCTGGGGTTGGCTGGGAGTACTGAGCCGGCTGTAGCGGGCTCAGGGGTTGTGAATGGACTGGGATGGGCTGCCTGGGTGGCATGGCATGGTTTGGCCGCTGGTAAGGCGGTTGGTGCATTGGACGGCGGGGTGCAATAGGTGGCATACCGCCATTTGGCGGTTGCGATTGTGGCTGTGGCGGCACGCCCGATGGCTGTGAAAACTCCTGTGGGGACATTGATGTTCCGTTTATGCTTACTTGGAATTAGTATAGCGCATTGGTGTCCCAAGCTGAACAGTTTAAAACTGCTGGGGTTTGGCGTGGCGAAGCTTGCCTACCCGTGGCAAAATATAGGTCACCATAATAACTGCCAATAACACAGCGAAACCGCACATTATACTGGGAATGCCATCCCGGGTCTTCGGCCGGATGGTATTTGCGACAGCAACCGGCACCAAAAAGACAAAATAACCAACAATCAAGCCCCGAGTCGATTGGACTTGGCGACGGGTTTTCTTGCCCTGCTTTTGTAGGTCATTCGACCAGATAGTACCCAGCCAGATTCCCAAAATCAGCAGCCCGTAATAATAAACGCTGTAGGTTCCGGTCACCCAATCGCTGAACTGGAAAATCACGTAGTTACCAGTGCATTGCTCACCCGTAAAAACATGGCAAACCAAAAAGAAGGCCATAAAGGCGACCATAAGGGCATAGACTGCCGCCACCATCCGGCGCTGTTTTTTACCTGCTAGCACATGCATCAGATGCACGCCTAACGGCGGCAAGGCGGTGATGGCGACAAACCCAAGTCGCGACCATGGCACCGGCGCGCCGGTTGAGGTGCAGACGTGATATTCCGCCAACTGGAAAGTCGCCAGCCCTACCAGCATGGCCACAATCAGCCGCGTCGCGTTGTTCAAGCGGTAGCGCCAAACGGTATAAATCGCCAGCAGGGTTTCAATTGTTAGCGTCGCCAGCATTACCGGTGGCGAAAAACAGTTTAGGCGGTTCGATGAGCGTTTCATCCTATAATCTCTAAAAATTCAGCTTCGGTAAGTTGCTTTGTACCTAGTTTATCGGCCTTTGCAAGTTTTGAGGCACCAACATTGGCGCCCACCACTAAATAGTCGGTGTCTTTACCAACCGAACTTTGGAACGTTCCGCCTAGTGCCCGGATTTTTTCGGCGGCCTGGTCTCGGCCCATAGATTCAAGCGTGCCAGTAACCACAAAGTTTTGCCCGCTTAGCTTGCCGCCAACATGCTTGACTGCTACCGGTTGGACGCCAAGTTCAGCAAATTTGGCTAACAGCTGTTGGTTGCGCGGTTCGCTAAACCACTCCACTACCGCCTCGGCTACCACTTCGCCAACCCCTTCAACTTCCGATAATGAATCGATCGTAGCCTCACTTAAAGCCTGCAAATTTTTGTAGGTATTAGCCAGGTCAATTGCTGTTTGGGAGCCAATGTGCCGGATACCCAAACCATAAATAAACTTTGCCAGCGGTGGATTCTTTTTGGCCTGGATGGCGTCCACCAGTTTATTGGCTGACACCTCAGCAAAGCGATCAAGACCAAGCACCTGCTCAACTCTTAACTTGTAAATATCCGCTTGGTCATTAACCAGTTTGGCGTCAATTAAAGCAATTACGTTCTTCTCGCCTAAACCTTCAATATCAAGCGCGCCCTTGCTAGCAAAGTGTTCAATGCGCTTCCAACTGCGACTGGGGCAATGTTCGTTCGGGCAGCGCCAGACAGCATCTTCGGCTTTTAGTTTAACAAGTTTGGTTTGGCATTCCGGGCAATGCGTTGGCATTACAAAAGCTTTTTCGGATCCGTCCCGCAACTTGACTAGTGGTTCGACAACTTCGGGAATGATATCGCCGGCTTTGTGAACGATCACCGTATCACCGACGCGTATGTCTTTGCGGGCAACTTCAGCTTCGTTGTGCAGCGTCGCCATTTGGACGGTGCTGCCGGCTACAACCACGGCTTCCAGCATGGCTACCGGTGTAGCTGCACCCGTGCGACCGATCGACACAAAAATATCTTTGACTTTGGTGGTTGCCTGTTCGGCGGCATACTTGATGGCTATCGCGCCACGTGGTGCTTTGCCTGCCACTCCAAGCCGGGCGAACAGCGACCGGTCATTAATTTTTACAACTAGGCCGTCAGTATTGAATTCCAGCTGCTTTCGCTTGTCTTCCCACTTGTCGGCAAATTTCATAATATCTTCGACGGAGTTTAGAACCGTGGCGTCTTTGTTGGCAAGAAAGCCGAGTTCACGCAGCGTTTTGTAGGCAAAGTCGTTGGTTGGAACTTCTGCCGGATTTTCGCGCAATAAATCATAGGCCCGAAAGTGTAACTTACGTTGGGCAACCAAGGCCGGATCCAGCTGGCGCATCGTACCTGCAGCAGTGTTGCGCGGGTTGGCGTAAAGCGGTTTGCCGGCGGCGGCCTGGGCAGCGTTCAGGGCTTCAAAATCGGATTTGTACATTACTATTTCGCCGCGGACTTCGGTGCGGCCTTTCAAAAAACCAGCTGCTGCCTTGGTTTTGCGAAGGGTAAGTGGCACCGATTCCAAGGTACGGACATTGGCCGTAATGTCTTCGCCGACAAAGCCATCACCACGCGTCACGCCAGTCACCAAATGCCCGTCCTGGTAAACCAACGCGCAGGCAAAGCCGTCCATTTTGATGTCTGCAAAATATTCAAACTTCGTACCAGCTGGCGACAATTTGGTGATACGCTCTTCCCAAGCCCGAATTTCGGCCTCGTCAAAAACATCGTTCAAACTCAGCATCCGGCTGCTGTGTTCAACTTGCTTAAAACCCGGCAATGGCGCACCGGCCACGCGCTGCGTTGGCGAGTCTGGCGTTACTAAGTCCGGAAATTCGGTTTCCAGCTGTGAAAGTTCATGTTTCAGGCTGTCGGCTGCGGCTTCGCTCATGATTGACTCGTCCAGCACGTGATAGTGATAACGATAATCGTTAATCAGTTCGCGAAGTTTTTCTATTCGTTGTTCAGCATCAGCTTTAGTCATTCAGAAGTTCCCGATACAAAGTATAAATATAGGCGTGGATTGCTGCTGGCGCACACATGATTAGCAACAGGAACAGCCATTGGGTGATGGGGTCTATCCAGATAATTACCGGCACCAAAATGACAGCCAATATAATCAGCAGTAATATCGGCAGCCACAGGAGTTTTCGCAAAATTGACAAGCGTCGATGCTTCACTAGTCGCCGGGCTGATCGCAAGGCACTCATGGGTGTCATGTCCGGCAAAGTCACAATATATAAGGCGAAAATTGATGAGCATATCATGCGAATACTAAGCGCCGCTAGCAAAACAAATATCGCCAGCCAAAACGCATGTTCCCAAAAGCCGACAGCAATACCATTACTGATAACAATCGAATATATGAACGAACCGATGGTGAGTGGAATTAGCTGCAGGCCTATGACGATAGTGACCAAAATAAACGGAATCAACGGATACATTCCCTGGTAGTAAGCGCCCCGGGCGTTAGCCGGATGGTCGGCCGCGACTTGGCGCAGCGCCCAAATAACTGCCAGGCTGACAAACAAAACCAGGAATAATTGGTAGGTGCCGGCACCGGGGTTTCCGCTGGTGCTGGCCGAACCCAGCAGCGAAACAAAAGTGCCAATACCCGAAGTAAACGACCCTGAGCTGACGCCAACGGCTTGGTCAAACGAGCTTCGCAAGCTGCCAATGTCAATGCCACTGCTAAAACCCCGCACCAAAGCCAGGTTCAGTACACCATAAATTAGGCTGATTTTTCCAAATAACTTCCAGTGGCCACGCAAAGTTTTAGCTGACAGTTTAGTTAGTCTCCAGCTACTTGGTAACTTGCTTGGGAGTTGGTTGGCTGGCAAGCGACGCCAAAATTGCCAACGTGGATGGCGTTTGGGTTCCAGTTTTCGTGGTACGCGAACAGGCTTCTTACTGTCGGCCGGTGACTTTTTTGTGGCCGCTGCCCTAGATTTTGCCGACCGCTTGCCTGTTTTGCTCCCAGGTTTCTTTGCCATCTCTCAAGTATACAAGGTTAGGCGTGGGCGCCCATATCCTCAAGGCGCTTTATGCGTTGGTCAATTGGCGGGTGGGTACTAAATAAATTGGTGATGCTGTGGCCTTTTAGCGGATTGGCGAAAAACAAGTGGGCCGTTGCCGTATTCTGGTGCGCTGCCACACTACCTGACTGCTCAATTTTTTTGAGGGCGCTAATTAGTCCTTCGGGGTAACGTGTCGTCAAAGCGCCAGTGGCATCAGCCAGGTATTCGCGCTGCCGTGATACGGCCAGCTGGATCAAACTGGCAACAAACGGTGCCAAAATTGCCGCCACGATTCCCAGCACTAAAGTCAGTTGATTATTCTCACGGTCACGATTATCGCTAAACCATGTCATGCGTAAAATTACATCGGCCACAAATGAAATCACAGCCGTCAATGCGAACGCCACAAGCATAACGCGAGTGTCGAAGTTTTTGACATGGCCGAGTTCGTGGGCAATCACGCCCTGAAGTTCCTGGTCATCCATAATGTCCAAAAGTCCGCTGGTTACACAGACGGCAGCATGTTTTGGATCGCGGCCGGTCGCAAAAGCGTTCGGCGCCGGATCACCCATGATGAAAATGCGCGGAGTTGGCAAGCCATCGGTAATAGCCAGGTTTTCGACTATCCGGAACAGTCGGGGGTTGTCGTTTTTCTGGATTTCCTTAGCCCCGTTCACGGCTAAAGCCATTTTGGCACCGCTGTAATAGCTGATTATCACATAGATGGCTGAACCGATCAGGCCGCCGTAAAAAATGCCAGTGCTTTTGCCGCCGTACAAAACGTCAAACAGCCAAATTATAGCGCCAATAAACACCATGAAAACAAACATGATGAATAGGGTTTTGCGCTTGTTTTGGGCAATATCGCTATACATTCTTAATCTTTGATCTTAGCTGTTGGATCTTAGAAAATGCTTAGAATTTGACTTCGGTTGGATTCTGGATGGCGGCGTTTTCGGCGTCACTAACTTCAAAGAACTCCTTGTCTTTGTTGAAGCCCAGCATGCCAGCGAAAATGTTGGTCGGGAAGACTTTTCGTTTGGTGTTGAAGTCACGGACGACGCCGTTGTAGAAACGGCGTGAAGCTTGAATCTTATCTTCTGTGTCAGTCAACTGCGCCTGCAAATCCAGGAAGTTCTGGTTTGCCTTAAGGTCGGGGTAGTTTTCGGCCACCGCGAACAGGCTCTTCATAGTCTGCTGGAAGTCACCTTCTGCCTTGGCAGCTGCAGCTGGTGACTGGGCGTTGACTGTGTTGGCACGAGCCGCAGTGACGGCTTCAAACACACCCTTTTCGTGGGCAGCGTAACCTTTGACGGTGTTTATTAGGTTTGGAATCAGGTCAGCCCGTCGTTTCAACTGGACGGTGATGTCGCTCCAGGCTTCATCGGATTGCTGGTTCAAGCGCACTAAACTGTTGTACATGACTCCCAAGATGATAGCCACCAGTACAACTGCGATGATTATGATAACAATAACGGACATTGGCGTTCCCCCTTTAGTAACTCTATTATACACCGTCAGCTGGCCTGATGTATCATAAAACCAGAAGATGATCAGGCAGAAAAACAGTAAATTCATCAAATTTGGGATTGCTGGCTTGGCAATCTTGATGATATTGGGCGGATACGGCTACTGGGCCCTGCACAGGCCCTTGCCGTATCTCAGGCCACAACAAACCAGTCCAAACATTGTGGTTACTGCGCCAGCCGGCAGCTTGACTTGGCCTAAAACCGGCCAACAGGCAATCGGTTTAGTTGATGGCGGAACCCTGCAAACTCACGGCAAACAAACGCCGGTGCCGACTGCCAGCACGGCCAAGCTGATCACGGCACTAATGGTGCTGCGCGATAAACCAGTAGGATTGGGCCAAACCGGCCCGACAATTACCCTAACAGCCAGCGATGTTGCACTCTACCAAAAATATGCCGCCCAAAACGGGTCGGTAGTAAGGGTCGTGGCTGGCGAGAAGATTAGCGAATACCAAATGTTGCAGGCCTTGATGCTGCCATCAGCCAATAATGTAGCCGACAGCTTGGCAGTTTGGGCTTATGGTTCCCTGCCAGCCTATGCAAAAGCTGCCAATAGCTATTTGGCAACGCTTAATTTACAGAACACCCACGTAGGGTCAGATGCCAGCGGTCTTGACCCAAGCACAACCAGTACGGCTAGTGACCTTGTGTTGATCGGCCAACTTGCTATGCAAAATCCGGTCCTGGCCCAAATTGTCGGCCAGAAAACCGCCACCATTCCGGTGGCCGGAAAAATTAAGAACGTTAACTTCTTGCTTGGAACCAATCACATAGTAGGGATAAAAACTGGCAATAGCGACCAAGCCGGCGGTGTATTCGTTTCGGCCGTCAGCATTACGCTCAACGGTGACCCGCGCACTCTCGTCATCGCTTATGCTGGTGCACCAAGCCTTTATGATGCAGTGGCCGGAAGCCTGCCGATGATCCAATCAGCCCAGACAAATTTCAAAACCGTCACCTTTGTCAAAAAAAATACCGTCATTGGACACTATAAATTGCCGTGGGGTGGCAGCGTGGCAGCAGTGGTAAGCTCGGATCTCAATTTCCAAACCTGGGCCGGCACCGAAGTGGGCGCCCAAATAGGACTTGGTACAATTCCAGCCACCAGCAAAGAGGGCCAAATTATCGGCAGCGTAGCTACTAGGGGTAAGTCAGTTGAGATCAAGCTGGCCAAGACAATTCCTGCACCATCAGCCTGGTGGCGCCTAACTCACCCGTTCAACTAGAGCCTTGAGTTTTTGGCTCAAAACAGATAAGATATCATGGTATTTTGGTTTGTCTGAGGTACATGGTTTGACGTAGTTTCACTAATGACACTTCGTTCGAGCCTACAAAATATGCCTATGGCATATTTTGCGGACGTGGCGGAATTGGTAGACGCGCTACCTTGAGGTGGTAGTGGGAGCAATCCTGTGGAGGTTCAAGTCCTCTCGTCCGCACCAAGCCTGAAAGATAAGACCCGGGTGATTAGCTCAGTTGGCTAGAGCATCTCGTTTACACCGAGAGGGTCGGGGGTTCGAGTCCCTCATCACCCACCACAAAAAGATCAGCAGAGACTGGTCTTTTTTATTTTGCCTAAGTATCGGCGTGAATAATACCGACGCGGATCGGACCGGTGGCTGGCGGCTCGGTGCGCCAATTATCGTAATAGAGATTACTCCTAATCGCTTGATAGGCTAAGTTTTGTAATTTTGGATCAACAATCCCGGCCCTAACAATCATCTCAAGAGCATGCTGGTCAACTATGGCTTCTTTGCGTAAGCGTTCTGTTTCTTCGGCCGAAACTTCACTTAGGATTTCGACATCAGAATGTAATACCTCTGCTCCGTCAGTCATAACTACATCATACTGTTAGTTAAATCTTTGGCAAGCGTAAACAGGTTTAGTTGCGAGGCATATGATCGTAGAGATGGTCGAGGCCGAAGTCGGTGCGGATCATGGCCTTGAGGTCTTCGACGGAAGTGCCGAATTTAACGCCGGGATTCAAAATGCCGTAAGGGTCGAAAATTTGTTTGACCTTTTGCAGGATGGCGAACTGTTCTGGACCGTACATTTGTTCCAGGTAAGGGGCGCGCAAACGGCCGTCGCCGGCTTCGCTGCTAATAGTACCACCCAAGCTTAGAACCAATTTGTGGTAATCCTCCATTAGCCGGAAAGCCCGCTGCCTATCACCGACTTGGCCGAGGTTCAATCGCGGTTGTAAGTGCAGGCTGGCATCACCGGCATGCCCCCAAATAGCTGGTGGCAGGCCGTTGGTTTCCATAAGTTTATAAATGCCTTCGATAAATTCTCGCAACTGGTCAACCGGCACCGCGCCATCATCGATGATTGGTGTTGGCCGTTGTAAGCCATCATTGTGACCAATCAACAGGCTGGTTGACTGGCGGATCTTCCAGAAGCTTTGCTGCTGTTCCGGATCCGTAGCAACATCACATGTCACGGCATATTTTTCCAGGATTTTGCTGGCGCGCTTTGTCAGGCGCTTGATCTTCTTTTCGGCGGCATCAAATTCCACCAACAGCAAGGCCGCCGGATATGGTTTGTCGATAATTTCCTTCAGTTGGTTGGGGTTAAGACCGTCAACTTGCTCCAACACATGCTGGTCGACCATTTCAATAGCGCTCGGTTTTTCAGGCATATTGCGCAGTTCCAGCACGGCTGATTGCAGTTGTTCCAGGCTATCAAAACGCGCCATCAGTAGTGCTGGCTGGGGGTTGTGGGCTTCGGTGTTTAATACCGCTTCGCTGATAATTCCCAGTGTGCCTTGGCTGCCGACAAGCAGGGGCGTCAGGTCAAAACTGCCGTCCCGGCGCTTTACGTCCAGCAGGTTGTAACCAGCATTATTTTTGGTCACTAGTTTTTGCATTTGCTCGATCACATCGCGCTGTTCTTCCAGCAAAGTATCAACCGATCGGTAAATTTCACCCTCAAAAGTTGCCAATCCGAGTTTTTTGCTGAGTTCGCGTTTGGTCAATCTTTTGGTTTCGATAACTTCGCCATTTGCTAACACCACACGCAAACTTTTTACGTATGCTCGCATGTCGCCATATTTGATGGACTTTTCACCACTACTGTTGGTGGCAACCGCGCCGCCAACTGTTGAGTATTCCAGGCTGGCGGGATATGGTGGCAGGAAGCGCCCGTGGGTATGCAGGGTTTGTTGGAGTTTTCCAAAGTTAATTCCTGGTTCGACGGTCACAGTATTTGCCCGGGTGTCGAGTTCCAGTACGCGGTTCATATGAGCCGGAAAAACTAACACGATGCCATGGCCGATGGCAGCACCTGAAGTATCAGTGCCCGAGCCACGTGGGGTCAAGGGAATCACCCGACCACGTTCGGCCAGCTGCCACGAAAAACGGGCGGCTTTACGCACATCGTTCTCGTTGCGTGGATAAGCAATCAACGCCGGTGCTATCTGTAAAATACTACCATCGGTCGAAAAATAACGGCGCGCGTCAGTGCCGGTCATAACTTCACCAACCAGGTGTTCCTGCAAATAATGCGCAACTTTACTCATAGCCTAAAGTGTTACCCCCGTCAGTCCTCGCATGTCTAGCAGTTATGATAGCACAGCTTGACGCGACGCGCTTATGTTGACAAATAACAGATCGGCCGCTATGCTCCAAAGGCATTAGTGCGTAACCCAAATTTATGATCTACCAGGATGACAAGCTCCATTTCAAAGCCCTGCTGACACCATCTTTTTTGAGTGGCACAGTGGCAGTAATGGTTGGATTACTGGTTACGGTTGGGGTGATTTTAAGTTTTGAGTTTCATAACAGTGTCATACAGCAGCAACTGGAATCCTGGGAAGCCAAAAACCAGCCGACTTTGACAACGCCCGATCAGACATTGGCCGAAAATGATCACCCCGGCCTTAAAGGCACTTGGCCGTTATTGATAATTTGGTGCGGTATTGGCTTGGCTGTCTATGCTGTTACCATGGCTGTTGTCCACTTCTTGACCGGCGCCAAACAGCTGACTGAAGAAATGACTTATGTCCATGTCGACCGCGGCCGGCAGCTTAAAGATACTGCCGAACACTTGGTGGTGCGGCTGGTTTCGCTGGGCGTTTTGGCGGCTCTAACAATAATCCTTTTCAAGCACGTTTTACCCTACAGTATCACCGATGCTAATGCCAGCGCCGACGACTTTTTGAGTTTTTACGGTGTTGTTTATGCCTTTTTGTCGTGGAGCAGCGTGACATTTACTATCTACTTGCAGACAGTATTTTTGCGTCTCAGTCTGGGCAAAGCCCGGGTGTTCTAAAATGAAAAAGCCCAGCTTTAGGCTAGGCTCTTAGTTTGGTGCGGATGAGAGGACTTGAACCTCCACGAACCGAAGTTCACTAGCTCCTGAAGCTAGCGCGTCTACCAATTCCGCCACATCCGCGTATTTACAACCGAAAGGTTCAAGCCAATATTATATCGGACTTGGTCACAATCCTGCTGCCAGCAAGCTGTCAACCGTTTGCGACCCCGCCTCAGCTCGGAGGCATTCGCCTGCCGGGCTTCCGGCCTTGCGAAGCGCCACTGGCGCTTCTCACCTCCACGAACCGAAGTTCACTAGCTCCTGAAGCTAGCGCGTCTACCAATTCCGCCACATCCGCGTGTGAAAATAGACCGTCATATCTTATCTGTTTTGAGCCAAAAACTCAAGCCTCTGTTGTCGTCTCGAACGAAGTCGAGAGATCTTTCGAAACAATATCCTTCGGCTCGCTCAGGCTGACAGGCTAAACAAAGTTTAGTCCGTCACTTTAGCTAAGCGGATTTCCCAGTTTTGGACGTTGTTAAAACGGTCTTCAGGGTTGGTGAGTGACTTGTCGGTTAATCCGGCAACCGGACCGTTTGTCAGGTAAAGCAGCCGTGGCTGGTACAAACCAAGTGCCGGGTTGTCATGCTGCCACTCTTTGAGGAATGGTCGGTATTTAATGATGCGCAGTGCCGGGCTAAGCCGGGTGCGGCCGGCTTCTAGTGCTACATCGGCAGTCGTATTCTTATACTCTGACAAATTGAGACGGTTAGCCGATCGGATGTCGGCTTGCGAGCTGTCCCAATACACGAAGACGTCCGGATCGGTGCCAATAGTAATGCCATCCAGGATGGCATCGTAATCGTGCTGTGACAGGTTGTTTTGGAAGTCGCTGGCGGCTTCTGATCGAACCGTTACATCAGCGCCGGCGGCGTGCCATTGCCTAGCTAGTTGACGGGCATCTTTTAGGTATTCCGGATCATCAGATACAGCCAAATTAAAAGCCAGCGATTGGTTGGCCTTGTGGCGAATGCCATCTGCGCCAATTCGCCATCCATCGGCATCCAGGCTTTTTTTGGCAGCCGTCAAATTAAAACCCGCTTGGACATAAACCGGGTTGTAGGCCAGCTGGTCGGGTAGTAATGGCTCCCGCACTGCCAGCGTGGGATAGTCCAGGCCGTTAATAATCGCCGGAACGTTGGCGGCCTGCACCAATGCAGCACGGACATATTTGTCGGCCAGTAAGCCACTACTAGTTTTGAAAAACACCATATTGGCGGCCCTCAGCCGTAAATCGTGAACCACTACGCCCTTGCCAGTTTTTACTGACTTCGGCACATCTTGGACGCCGGCAATAGCATTCAGCTGTCCGGTTTTAAAGTCATGTATCAGGCTTTTCTGATCGGCGTAGACTTGGATGATAAATTTTTGCAATTTTGGTGGCCCAGTATGAAATCCGCGGAAAGCTGCCAAGCCAATCTGCTGCTCGGTACTGGTGGGATCATTACCGCTAACCTGCACGCCTTGCCAGACAAACGGCCCGGCACCAATCGGGTTGAGCGTATTGAAGTCGGTTGAGCGAAGATCGACAGCCGGCACTTTGGATAGTAAATGCTGGGGCAAAATGCCCGTGGTGAGATTGTACGGGAATGATGCCAGGATATCCGGCAGCTTAAAGACGACAGTCGAAGCATCCGTTGCCGAGACTTGAATGCCCTGCCAACTGCCAAATAATGGTGACTGCACATCCGGGTTTTCGATAGACTGAAACGTAAAAACAACATCGGCGCTCGTCAGCGGCCGACCATCCTGCCACGTCAAATGCGGCCGCAAATGAACAGTGTAAGTTGTTCCATGTGTATCCACGCTATAATCACTTGCTAAGTCGCCGACCAGCTGGCCGCGTTGGTTCTGGGTCAGTAAACCGGCAAACATCAACCGGGATACGGCAGCATCGGCGCTGGTTCGCACAAACAACGGATTAGCCGTAGTAAAGCGGCCCATCATGCCCTCTTTGTAAATACCGCCTGGCACAGGCTGCAGCGTTTGGAAGTAACCACTCAGGCTCAGGTTTTGGGCTACCAGGCCCCCGATCAGCAAGACCAGTAATCCCACCCAAGCCATGAGAAAACGGCGAATACCGGCCAAACGATTGAAGCGCTTTAGCAAATGCTGGTTGATGTTTTCTTCAGCCTGGGTGCTGAGTCCTTCCATCTGGCGCTGGCGCTGCCGCAAACCCCGTCGAAAGCGCAGGCGGATCAATCGCGTTTGCATGATTCCACCTTAATGACTACTTAACAACGACACCTAGAATAAGTGATAAGGCAAAAACCAGCCCGCACACAATGGTCAGCTGGAAAATGGTTTTGTCGGTACCGCGACGTGTCGTGTTGACTTCACCTGCGCCGCCCAATCCAGCGCCCAGGCTGGCACCGCGAGTCTGTACCAATATGAGCAGTGTCATGAGTAGCATTGATATCAAAGTCGCGTAATTGTAGATGCTCATTTAGCAAAGTCCTCCAAAATGGCCGATACGAGATAGTTTACCAGTCCGATGACCATTCCGGCAAACACGGCCGCCCAAAAGTTGGTGATGTGCAACGGGTGATACAGCTTGCTGGCGATGAAAACCGTCAGGCCATTGATGATGATCATGAACAGTCCAAGCGTTAGCAGAATCGCGGGCAGCGAAAAAATTACCAAGATTGGTTTGATGACAACGTTTATGATGGCCAGCACCAAACCGGCAATAATAATGACGCGAAAACGGCTGTCGTAACTGATGCTGCTACTCAAAAAATTAGCCGCAACCCAAAGGCCGAGACTACAAACCAACCACCGGGTTAGAAAATCATACAGCTTTTTGTGCTTAAGGCTCTTGTGCGTCATCTGGTATGTATATTCTACAGCTTCGTCAGGTCCCGCGCTAGTTTGGATGATAAAACCTTAGTGCCTTTGGCGGTAATTAATATATCGTCCTCAATCCGTACACCAATGCCTTCGGCCGGAATGTATATACCGGGCTCGACCGTCAGCACCACGCCCGGCTCCAGTGGGCGGTCGTAGTCGCCAACATCATGGACATTGAGACCTAAAAAGTGTGAAGTGGCATGCGGGTAAAATCTGCGGACATTATCGTGGTTGATAGTTTTGATCAATCCCAAGGCCCGCAGCTTTTCGCCCATAAAATGCTCAACCTGGTGTTCGTAGTCCCGCAATAAGACGCCAGGCCTAAGCAGGCCAGCCGCAAATTCCTGGACTTCCAGTACGGCCGAATAGACAGCTTGCTGGCGTCTTGAAGCTTTGCCCAAAACCAGGGTTCGGCTAATGTCGGCGGCGTAATGGCTGACTTCGGCACCAGTGTCGACAACCATCAGTTCGCCAGATCCAAGCTTGCCATTATTGGCCACATTGTGCAGCGTACAAGCTCGCTGGCCACTAGCCACAATCGGCTCAAAGCTGTGGCCGCCGGTGCCAGCTTGCCGGTAGGCCTTAGTCAGTTCGGCTTCAATCTCGTATTCGTATTTATAAGTCGGTAACTTGGTAGCCTTCAAAACAGACTTCATGCTGGCAGTGGTAACGTCAACGGCCTCTTGGATAGCGGCAATCTCGGCCGGTTGTTTGATCATCCTCATTCGTGCTAAATGCGTCGCCAGATCCAAGATCTCAACCTGGGGATTAGTTGCCTGCAAACGTGCCATCAGGCTAGCGCGGGCCGGATTGGTATACATGCCGTATTGCTCAACGTAAGCCGGCGCAGCCGACAAAGTGGCAACGTGTTTGACCTTTTTGAGCCGGGCTTCCAGCTGCGACCAACCCTCGGTGTCATCGAAAACTAACTTTATACCGGAGACTGTTTCTAGTTGGCTAGTCTCGACTTCACCGTCGAATGCAGCCCGCACTGAAGACCTTTTGGGCACGATCAAATATTCCCGGTCACGATCCATAACCAGCACGATATCCGGTTCATCAATGCCCGTTAGGTACCAAAAGCTGGCGTCCTGGGCGAATTTGAAGGTGCTGTCGCCACCACGCTGCAACAGCCCGTTGGCCGTCATCACAATCGGCGCCGTGCCAGTAAATAGTTCGCGCAGTGTTTGCCGGTTGCCAGCAAAGAAGTCGCTCGTCAGTTTCGCCTGCATAATAATCCACCCAGTATAGCAAAACTGCTACAATTATGTTGATGATAAACTGCGAGTTCGAAGATGGTGGCAAAGCCAAACTGCGTCATGTGACGACGGATGTAATCGTGGTTAAAGATGGCAAAATCCTAATGGTGAGACGTAACCAAAAACTTTTGGAAGGCGGCAAATGGGGTTTGGCTGGCGGCTTTATGGACCGTGATGAAACTGTTGCCCAATGTGCTACCCGCGAAGTATACGAAGAGACCGGCTGGGAAATACAGGGGCTGACACTGCTTACGATTGTTGATGGCCCCGACCGGCCACATGAAGACCGTCAAAACGTCAGTTTTGTTTATTTTTGCGAGGCTGTCCAAAAAACAGGTGAACCTGACTGGGAAAGCGACGCGGTGGAATGGTTTGGCTTGGACGATCTTCCACCCGACGAACAAATCGCATTTGATCACGCTAAAAGCATTGGCCTGTACAAAAAATACCTGACGGATAATCTTCCGTTACCAATTTTGTCAGCTTAATTGTTGTTTGATTGACTTGGCGCGGCTTTTGCCAACTACTGCCGCCAGTTCTTCTTCGCTGGCGCCATTGACTCCGCGTAACGAACCAAATTGGCGTATCAAACGCTTTCGTGTCGCCGGTCCAATGCCTGGCACATCATCCAACAGGCTGGACGTTTGGCGTTTTATTTTTAGAACGCTGTGGTAGCTGACAGCAAAACGGTGGGATTCATCGCGAATGCGTTGCAACAATTTAACAACATTGGTATTGTGCGGTACATTCACCAGAATGAAGTCCTCGCTCTCGGTCACAAAACCGCCTAATTTATGCAGACTTAACTCGTTAAGTGATATACCGGAGCGCCGTTTGTCGATAACAATTTGCTCTTCGCGTTTGGCTAGACCGATAAAAGGGACTTGGCTTTGCTGCATCTCGTCACGAGCTTTGAGGGCGGCGTCTAGCTGGCCTTTGCCACCATCAATCAAGAACAAGCTTGGCAAGCCCCAGGCTTTACGATTACGTTCGCTTAGACGGCGTTTGATGGTTTCGTTCATGTTGTAGAAATCATCATTTTTGTTGATCCGTGTTTTAAATTTACGATATTCGGCTTTGTCACTAACGCCGTTTGTAAAAACTACCATACTGGCCACCACGTCGCTACCCTGCATGTGGCTGATGTCGTAGCCCTCGATGCGACGTGGAAATTCCGCTAAGCCCAGTAATTCAACCAGTTCGTTTAAAGCATGGTCTTTGCTAATGTCCAGGAACTCCTTGTCGCTGAAGATGACTTGTTTGTCTAGCCCCTGCAACGCAAAAAGTTGGTTACGCAGTTTGGCCGCTAGTTCAAAGTTGGATGCTTTGGCGGCGCGGCGCATATCACGTTCGACTTCACGAACGATTGTCTTGCGTTTGCCTTGAATTATGGCCATAAGTTTTCGTAAGTTGGCGCGGTAATCTTCCAGGCTGGTCCGTCCTTCCTCCAGACCCGGATCCAAACCCAAATGATAGTGCAGGCTGACGCGCTTTTGGCCAATTGGCCGCTTGGTTGCATAAGGGAAAACTCGACGCAATAGTTTCAATGCCTGACGGACGGCCAGCGTGCTGAAGTAAGGTCCAAAATAACGTGCGCCGTCATCCAATGGTCGGCGCGTTGTCGTGACCGTCGGGTAATCACTGTCGTAGTCAATACGAATATAGCTGAGTGCTTTGTCGTCGCGCAGCAAAATATTGTAGCGCGGCATGTAGCGGCGGATCATTTCGGCTTCTAAGAATAGCGCCTCTAGCTCGCTTTCGACTTCCATCCAGTCAATGTCAGCAATTTCGGCAACTAGGGCCTCGGTCTTTGGGTCACGGTTCCGGGACGCCTGGAAATATTGCCGCACCCGGTTGCGCAGCACCGCCGCCTTGCCGACATAAATAATCTCGCCTGATTTGTCTTTATGAAAATATACGCCGGGGCTTTTAGGCAGCTCCGCCAACTTGGCTTGGATTTTACTACTCACTGTCACCCTACCATTCTAACGCTAGTCGTCGTAATGATGTCGTTCCGGTCGCGGTGGATCGTAAGGAATGTACGGCACATGACGGTAAAGTGTACTGAGCAGGACTGGATGAGTTTTCTGCAAATACCGAGCCGAGCCGTCAATAATTTTTTGTCTCTTTAGGGCATCCGCGTCGCTCAAACCAACACGTTTATCGATCTCTTCAATAGCCCGCAAAGTTCCTATCAGTTTTAGCTCGGGCGCGTGGGTTACTGCATCAAGCAACAGCCTAGGGTCATCACTGCCAAAACTTTCCATGGCAGCATCAACAACCGCTATAGGCATTGCATCTTCGGACTCGTATTGTATAGCCGAGTTAGACATAGAAAGGCTATTATAACAGGGGTGATTGTTTTAAGCAAGAGTGGTTTGTTTGGCGCAGTCCGGGCAAAGCATTTTATTTTGGCAGTTGCTACAAACTAAGATTCGTTTATTGCAATTTTTGTTGTCACAATTAATAAAGCGGCTGGTTTTGCCATCGCAATAAATACAACTAGCAATGTCTTTGGCCTTATCGCTAAATTTTGTTGCAATCCGGTCATCAAATACATACAGCGAGCCTTCCCAAAGCCCGTCATCCCCAAATTCCTCGCCATATTTAGCAATGCCGCCATCAATTTGGTAAACCTCTTCAAAACCTTCATCTTTCATGATCATACTTAATACTTCGCAGCGAATACCGCCCGTGCAGTAAGTAACGACTGGCTTCTTTTTGAGCTCGTCGTATTTGGGGTCTTGGAGTTCGTGGGCAAAATCCCGAGTGTGTTCGACATCCGGTACGACAGCGTCCTTGAACTTACCAATTGCAGCTTCGTAGGCATTGCGGCCATCAAAGAAAACTACGTCTTCGCCACGTTGCTTGACCAATTCATGGACTTGTTTTGGCTTTAAGTGTTTGCCGCCGCCAACAATGCCCTTGTCGTTAACTTTGATCTTGTCTGCGACGCCAAAAGTCACAATTTCCGGGCGAACTTTAACGACAAGTTTTGGAAAGTCCTCGACCGAACCTTCGCTCCATTTGAAAGATATATTTTTGAACTCAGGATAAGTTTTAGTCTCCTTGATGTAATTTTTAAGCGCGCTGACTTCCCCGCCTAAAGTGCCATTAATGCCATGTTCAGCCAGTAATATGCGGCCTTTCAGGCCAAGCTTTTCGCACAGCGTACGCTGCCACAACCGCACCGCTTCTGGGTCCTTCACTGGTGTAAATAAGTAGTAAAGAATAATCTTTTGCATCCGTTTAATTATATCCCATCAACGCGTTAAGTAGAGAGCCACGACAAGCACAATAAGTACCGTAATGATACCGACTAGGCCAATGTCGGCCCAGCGGCGTTTTTGCTGTTTGCGTGCCTGGGCAGCAGCTTGCTGGTCGGCTTGGGCTTGATAAAATGCCGGTTCAGGATTACCGTCACCAACATTGCTGCCAGCAACCTGTAGCAATTGGTTAAGCTTTTCCTGGCCCGCTAGTGGCGCGGCGGCACTGCCGGTTGGCGAATCATCAGCATGCGCATCACGCATTCTTGGATCACGCTCAAAATCGGTTTGTTTTTGCACGATTTCGTGACGCAGTGCCTGGCTGACATCGCCGCCCCGCAAGTTTTCGGCGACCAAGCGACGCAGCCCTTGTTCACCAATTAAATGCGTTTCGTAAATATGCCTTAGCGTCGTGCCATCGACTGTAATCTTCTCGCTCAAGCTTAATAGGTCGGCGCGGTTCATGGTTTCGACCCTTTTTTCCGTCCCAATTGTGGGCGGAATTTTTTCAGCTTGGTTAATTGCGCGCATATTTGATTCCGCAATAGCGGCGGTTGGTGCTGGGCGCTGTTCCGGCACTGGCAGTGGCAAGTTAAAACGATTTTGGGGTTCGGTCTCGGTGGAGTTGTTAACTAGCATATGGCCAATGTGTTCTGATGTTGGGGCTGCAGCATGCAGTGACTCGGCTGAGGCGCCTCGGGCAGGTTGCTCAGAATTGTGGATTTGCTCGGAGTGGATGTTTTTGCCAAGCGTATTGCGGGACTTGTCAAAGTTGAACAAACCGCCCCGAACTTCTGCCGGGTTTTTAACCCTTGCTGCGGCACGACGAATCTTGGCTTCTTTGTCGGCCAGCTGCCACTCCAGGCCTTCGACTTGGTGCTTGAGTTTTTTCTGGACTGGCAGCAATTTCTTTTCGGTGTTGATCCGGCCGCGGCGGCGACCAATCAAGTAACCGACAATTCCACCAACCAACGCCGTAACGGCCGGGTTGCCACGGTCGTATTCCGGTGCGTGAACATTGCCCGACGTAATGTGCGTGGGTGCTTCGACCGGCGAAGTTGGCGGCAACATGGCAGCCATTCTAATGTGCGGCGGTACTGGGGGTGTTGGAGGGGTGTTGGGAGTCGGTGGCAGATTTGGTGGGATGATAGGCGGCGGAGCTACGGTGACTGGTGGTGTTGGCGGTTCCGGCTCGGCGGCTTCGCTAGGAGACTCTGGCACAATCTCTGCGGCCGGAGCAATCGGGCTGGCTTCGGCGACAGGCTGGCTTGGTAACTCAAAGGTTGGTGATTCGGTCTCGGCTGGCGTTTCTTCGGCGCTAGTTTCCGCCGGCAGCGGTTCGATGGCCGGTTCGGCGTCCAGCATAGCGGCTTCGGCCGGACTAAGGCCCAGCTCGTCCATAGTTTCAGCAAAGGCCTGGTCAACACTTTTGTCTTCCTGGGTGATTTTATCGTGAAAGCTATCCACCGGGCTGCCTTCAACTGGTCGCTCCTGGGCAAAAACTTTGCTAATATCGTGGGCTTCTTCTTCGCCAGCTTGCTCAGTTGGTGCTTCGGCTTCAGTCGCCGGTTCAATTTCTTTTTTAGATAACTCGGCTAGAAAGCTGTCAGTTTTACTTTCTTTTTCGGCTTCTGGTTTGTTGGTTCCAGGATCCGAATCTTTTTTGAAAAAATCAAATAGTCGCTTGCGTGGTTTTTCTGCTGTTTCCGCAGCCGCTTGTGGTTCTTTGGCTTCAACTAAAAAAGCGCCGAACTCGCCAGCCCGTTTCTTCTTGGACTTTTTGGGTTCTTTGGCTTCCGGCGCTGGCGGAGTGTTTTCGGCCGCGGGTGGCGAACCTTCCATTAGGGATTAACTTTCATGCTTGCTTGCGTTTATTAACTTCTTAGTATAAGATGGACGGTACTATTTAGCAATTTGTCGGAGCAGTTCGGCAAACTAACCCGGAGGCGGCAAAAATGTACATCAACCCAAAAACCCAGACTGTTGGCGCCGCTAACGGGTGCTAGCCTTCGATTTTTTACAAAAAATTTTTACTTTTTACATCTACCAATCAAAAATCTGCGTCGCAGGAGACGGCGTGCTATGACCAAACCTAATAAACCTACCACCAAGCAAACACTGCGTATTTATTGGCAATTTACCCAAGCCAATAAGTTTTACTTTTGGGTGGCTACCGTCGGCTCCGTGATCGGCGTGATTGCTAATGACATTGTGCCGCAGCTGATGGTCGCCCAGGCCTTCAACCACTTGCAGAAAATCTACGCTGCTCATGCGCCGGCCACCGTACATGACTTGCTGCCATACTTTATTGGCTATTCAATTGCGACCATCCTGTCGATGGGTATATGGCAAGTCCAGGCTAAATCATCCTGGAAGTACATGATTTTGACCGAGAAAAGGATCATGGAACACATCTTTGACCACTTACAGACGATGGATGACTCATTCCACGCCAACCGTTTTGGTGGCGCTTTAGTGTCACAGACCAACAAGTTTGTCAGCGCTTACGACAGTTTGGCCGCGGCCTACAACTGGAACATCGTCAACGGCATTACGGCCTTTGTGGTATCACTGGCCGTGCTGATAATTGTCAGCCCGTGGTATGCCCTGGCCTTTACGGTGTTTTCCTTTTTCTTCTGTTTGGTTTTGGCCGACCGAATGAAAAAGCAGATCCCATACAACCGTAAACTCGCCAGCCGCGAAAGCGAAAATACTGCCAAGTTAGCTGACACCATAACTAACGTGGCGACCGTGCGGGCTTTTGCTGGCGAAGACGTCGAGACCAAATTGTTCCACCGCCAAACCGGCGAAACCAAAGATGCCTATTGGAATTTGATGCAAGTCCAAATGCGCAATGAACTCATCAGCCGTGGCGGCGTGGCCGTCGTGAAGACTCTGGCCTTTGGGCTGGGCATGCTTGGTTTGATTTTGCTGCACGCGCCAATCGGTGCGCTGTACCTGACCATAACTTACACCTTGTCGTTGGCCGAAAGATTGTGGCAGTTTATGTTCATCATTAAGAACATTAACCGCGCCCTGGGCGATGCCACCGAAATGACGGGCATTTTGCAACTAGAGCCTACCGTCAAAGACCTGCCTAATCCAGAACCAGCCAGGTTGCACCGTGGCCGAATTGAATTGAAGTCGGTGAACTTTAGCTACGGCGAGAAGAATCGCAAACCACTGTTCAATGATTTGAGCATGACGATTAAGCCAGGAGAAAAAGTCGGCTTGGTGGGCCACTCGGGTGGCGGTAAAAGTAGTTTGGTCAAACTACTATCGCGCTTCATGGATATTGATAGTGGCCAAATTTTGATTGACAGCCAAAACATTCGTAATATCCGCCAGCGTGATGTTCGCAAAGCCATAGCTTATGTGCCGCAGGAACCATTGCTGTTCCACCGTAGCCTGATAGAAAATATTCGCTACGGCCAGCCCGATGCCAGTGACGAACAAGTCTACGCCGTGGCCAAGATGGCCCATGCCGATGATTTTATACGCGAACTGCCGCAAGGGTACGACACCCTGGTGGGTGAACGTGGTGTGAAATTAAGTGGCGGCCAGCGCCAACGCGTGGCAATCGCCCGGGCGATGCTTAAAAACGCGCCGATTTTAGTGTTGGATGAAGCTACCTCAGCGCTGGATAGTGAAAGTGAAGCTTTGATACAAGATGCCCTTTGGAAATTAATGGAAGGTCGCACGGCTATCGTGATTGCCCACCGGCTGAGCACCATTCAGAAAATGGACCGCATCATCGTGCTGGACGGCGGCAAAGTAGTAGAAGAAGGCAGTCACAAAGACTTGCTGCGCATGGACGGCGTGTACGCTAAACTATGGACACATCAAAGTGGTGGTTTCATTGACGATGACGGAGACAACGATGAAAACTAATGATGTTGGCCTAAGGCGTCGGCTGCAAATTTTTCGCCGCATGCTCGGCCTGGCATGGCGGGTCCGAGCGCCGGCTGTGGTCGGCTACTATCTCGGTGCGCTGCTGGAAATTGCGAGCATGCTGGCGGCGTTGTACGCGACGGCCAAATTGTCGTCGCTGCTGGCCACGTTCATTGCCACCGGCCGGACTGATTACATTTGGCTGTGGTTATGGATCGACATCGTCACCATCGCCAGCACCGGCATAAGTTTTCTCATCATGGAATATTGCAAGCGTATGATCTACTTCGCATTCGTACGCTGGGACGTTAACCAGTTTTTGGCAGCCGTGTGTCGGTTTGATCTGCAGGACTTCTACGACCCAGACACGCGCAATCAGCTAAACAAAGTCGGCGGTGGCTACATTTGGCAGCTGCCGAATCTTTCTGACATTTGTCTGGACTTGGTTTACGCCATTCTACGCTTTATAGCGATTACCGTTGTCGTGGCGCAAATTACCTGGTGGCTGGTGCCGATCATCGCCCTCTTCCTGATGCCAAGTTTAATTAGTGAAAGCCGGCTGGCTAAAATGCAGTGGTTCGTGTGGGATAGCAAAGGCGATTTCCGCCACATTTTCTGGGGGCTCGAAAACATCATTCGCACGGCACGCGGCCAAATGGAGCTCAAAAGTACGCAAGCCACCGACTTTGTACTGCAAAAAATTG
>DASZPJ010000029.1:0-4633 GCA_035550295.1 Saccharimonadales bacterium (SeqCode) | reverse complement strand
CCCAATGCCGGCACCCGGTAAGCGCCCGGCGCGAATAGCCCGGTCGGCGGCGCGGTAGCGAGTGAAGCCAATGATCGCCACCCAAGCCCCGAGTAACAGCACGACCAGGCCAATCCACTTTTGGCGCAGGTGAACCTGGATGAGAGCCAAGCCGCCAGCCTCGATGGTCAGTGCGGTGCGGATCCAGGCCAGCAGGGTGCGTTCGTTAGCCAGCAAAAACCGCACATCCACATCCAATTTTTCTTGCTTGGTTAGACGCCACTTCATAAGTATTAGTGACTATTCTAGCATGCGGCTAAAAGCTGGGCAGGCCCGGCAACTGTGCGTTGCCGTTGTCGTGGGCATGGACTAACAGCTGTGAGTCGATGATAGTTTGGGTAATCGAGTTTACCCAGATGTTGTAGCCTGCGGCGTTGGGATGGAAGTCGTCCCTAACCAAAAACTGCGGGTCGCTAATGCTGGACTGGCTGGCATCGTAAACATCGGCCACCGGCACGTCGTATATCACGCCAACTTGGTGAATGATTTGGTTGGCAGTCTGGACTTGGCTAGCCAGCTCTTCGGTTGAGCCAAAAATACCGGTTTGGGCATGCGGCGTAATCGAAATGTCCGGAATGTTGGCCAACAGGATCTCAGCGTGCGGGTCGCTTGCCCGGATAGTGGCCAAGATGTCGACCAGGTTTTGCCTGAAAGAATCCATTCGGGCGTGGTGGATAACGTCGTTGGTGCCGATCATCACCGTTACGAAATCCGGCTGGTAGCGGGCGACTTCCGGCAGTTCCTGCTGTATTAACATGTCCGAGGTGTAGCCGGAGACGGCCGGTTCGTCGACGATGTCCAGCTGCTGGTAATCATTTACAGCTAGCCAAGTGGCCAGCTGGTGCGGCCAGTTTTGGCTTTGGCAAAGGCCACGGCCAATGGTATAGGAATCGCCCAATGGCAAGTAGCTAATGTGCTGGGCGCTGGCGTCCAGTTTGCCCAGCGAACTGGCATTAGCTAGCCAGGGCTGCACTGGCCAGTAGGCCAACCCCAGCACAATTAATAGCAGTGTCGTGACAGCATTCTTCCGCATAGTCACTCCACTTTAGCCAATTTGCCCCGCATTTTAAAGGGTAATTTTTACCATATTGGCGTCCAGCCCGCCAGCCAAAACCCGCACTTATCCACAGAAAATAAACACAAGCATTTTTATAATCAACGATTGTTATTGACAAGGCTTTGGGGCAGGCGTAAATTTAGGAATAGCCACTGTGAGGTGGTAAGCGATTCATCCGAAAGGATGTCTAACGCGAAGCAAAAAGAGGCCTGAAAAGGTCTCTTTTTGTTTGCCCCGAGCTTTTGCTAAATGCTTAACAAACTTAAGTTTCAGACTATACTGTAAAGATCGTTTAATTCCAGGAGATCATTATGGCCGAATCAGAGTTTTACACGCCCGGTATATGCAACATCAATCCCAAAGAAGTCGCCTATCGTCGAAAGTATGCCGTGGGTTTTGGCGTGGCAGCAGTGGTGGTCTTGATACTTTTGTTGGTTTTCAAGGCGGCCCCAGCTGTTGGGCTGGTACTGTTTTTGCCGATCTGGTTGGGTTCGATCAGCGAGCTCCAGGCGCGCAATCACTTTTGTGTGAGTTACGCCGCCGCCGGTGAGTATAATGCCAGCGACAAGTTTGCAGATGTGGCTAAAGCGACGGCCGAACAACATGCGGCTGACCAGAAGCGGGCTCGCAAGCTGAATCTCCAAGCCGTATTAAGCGGCCTAGTGGGCGCGGCAGTGTGCGTGGCAATCCTGGCAATCATATAAAAAAGACCCGGGACGAACCCGGGTCGGTTAGGAAGCCTCACACTTCCTACCAATCAGCTTATGCCCGGCCGGGCTGAATTGCAATGTGATATCTCTCACAAATTGTGGCTAACCCAATCTGGAAACCCACGGATTATCCCTGATATAAAACCGCCACGGCTGGTCTTGGGCGCGGCTAATGCCAATGCGTGTAGTTTGGACAATTTGATCTGTTTTGAGGGGCGGCTGGAGCTGCAGCCGCAATTCACCCGATTGTAGGTTGTGGCCGTTCAAAGTCTTATTAATAGCCAGGGCTTGGCAGAGCTTGGCAGGACCATTTGTCAGGTTATGGCCCGCTGAATCGTTACGGTTTTCTTGCATCAGCAGTTCGCCTTGGACCGGTTCCAGCGCCCGGACCAGCACAGCCGACCCATGGCCAATTTCGCCAACCACAATGTTGCAGCAATAGTGCATCCCGTAAGTGAAATAGACATACAAATGGCCGGCCGGACCGAACATCACTTCAGTTCGCGGCGTCTTGCCGCGATGGCTGTGGCTGGCGGCATCAGTTTGGTCGTAGGCCTCGGTCTCAACTATTTTACCGATCAAAACCTGGCCATCTAATTCGCGCACTAAATAGCAGCCCAAGAGGCGTGGTGCGGCTTCGGCGGCCGAAACCGCAAGCGTTTTTGACAAGTCTTGGTAAGTACTCATATGTATAAAGTATAATAAAGCTAATGCACACTGGCCAAAGCCTGACACTTGTGACCATCGAAGTAGTTTTGCTGATCTTAGCGTCGGCTATTTGTTCCGGCTTGAACATTGCCGTCATGGCGCTCGACAAAGCCGACCTGCGCCGCAAAGCCAAACTCGGCAACAAACAAGCCCAGCGCGTGCTGCCCCTGCGCCGCCACACCCACCTGACATTGGCCAGCATTCTGCTCACTAACATCGCCGCTGTTTCGGCGACATCGCTGGTCCTCGACCAACGCCTGACCGGCTGGCTAGCTGGCTTGGTCAGTACGCTATTAATTGTCATCTTTGGTGAAGTTATCCCGCAAGCCCTGTTCCTCAAAAATCCGCTGTTCTGGTCGAGCATGTTCGCGCCGCTGCTACAAGCCATGATGATTATTACTTATGTGCTGAGCAAGCCTTTGCAGCTGCTGCTGGACAAACTCTTCCCGCGCCAAAGCAGTCGCCTGCAAACCCGCCACGAACTGGGCCTGATGATCAGCGAACACGAAGACAACAAAGCCAGCGAACTGGACGATGACGAAGTCGAAATTATGCGCGGCGCGCTCAGTCTCAGTGAAAAACGTGTCCGCGACATTATGACCGACATTCGCCACACCTATTGGATGACGCTGGATACCGTGCTCGACGACGCCAAAATTGACGAAATGAAAGCCAAAGGCTTCAGCCGCATCCCAATTTTCAACCACAAGCTAACCAAGTGCTACGGCATTTTGCTGATGAAAGATTTGGTGGACATCGACTTTGACGAGCGCCGCTACCAGGTGGACGACATTCCGCTGCACCCAGTCCAGCTGGTGGGCAGCATGACGGCATTGGACACCATGTTCCGCAAATTCATCACCGCCAGAACTCACCTGATGCCGATTGAAAAGGACGACGTTATAGTCGGCATTGTGACGATTGAAGATTTGATCGAAGAGATTATTGGCCACGAAATCGAAGACGAAACTGACTTCCAGCACTCCAACTCGCAAACCCACGGCTTGGTTTAAATTTACTTTTCTTGGCAAAAAGCTTATGCTCGAAGTGAAACTTCAAGCGGAGGAAACCATGGATAACGTACCCGAGGAACCTACCAGTAACCAAAAATCTGTCACTTTTCATGTGCCTAACATATCGGGGCAGTTGCCGATAACCTTGGCGCTGTTGCTTATCATTGCCATGCTGGCCATTTGGCGGCCTTGGTCACAAGTGGGCACTAGCGCCCGCACAATTACCGTCACTGGCCAAGCCGACATTACTGCCACGCCAGATGAATACACCTTTACGCCAGAATATCAGTTTACAAGTAGCAGCCAGCAGCAAGCGCTGAGTGATTCCACCAAAAAACTTAACGAAGTTGTGGCCAAAGTCAAAGCCCTGGGCGTGGCTGATGACAAAATCAAGACCAACGCCAACGGCTATACCGACAACTATTACGACAGCGGCAGCAGCACATACTACGCCTCGCTGACAATCACCGTCGACAACAAAGCCCTGGCCCAAAAAGTCCAGGACTACTTGCTGACCACTTCGCCGACTGGCTCTGTAACACCTAGTGCCGACTTTAGTAAAGCCAAGAAGTTGCAGCTGACCAACAGCGCCCGCGACCAAGCCACCAAAGACGCCCGAGCCAAGGCCGACCAAAGTGCCCACAACCTTGGATTTAAAATTGGCAAAGTTAAAGTCTTTCAGGACGAACCCGAAGACCAGTTGGTTTACCCAGTTTACGGTGGTGTAGCCGAGGGCCTAGCAAGTGGCACGGATGCCACATCGACACCAATCAAGCAAGGCCAGAATGACCTGACCTACCAGGTAACCGTAACCTACTACATCAACTAACTTGCTCTAGAATTAATTTGTGATTATATCCGGCCGTGAGCAGGCACTGGTTAGATTAGGTGTAGGCTGAAGACTGCGGGCAGTTCATCGCTAACTATTGCCCGATTACAACGAGCTCGCACTGGAGTGGCTTCCACGTGTGGGTTAAGCTACGCGGTCAGCAACCAGTTTGGTTCACATGTCCGGAAGTAGAGCAGTCTGTTAACATAGAGGCATGCATCGATCATTTGGCGTTTCGGGATTGATCACTTTGGCAGCAGTGCTGCTGGCGTTTTTC
>DASZPJ010000028.1:0-57208 GCA_035550295.1 Saccharimonadales bacterium (SeqCode) | reverse complement strand
TTGGGTACTAGGTCAGAGGGACGGGCTACATTCTTGAGTGTACCGTCAGTATTATGTTCTACTTCCAGGAAGTCATTGAGTAGGTCTCCCCAGATATTGTCATCACCACCAGGACTTGGTAGGCGGGTCATTGTTTGTTAGCCCTCAGAAGTTTACATAAACATTATAGGGATTGCGCCTAGTGCTGGCAACGGCATCTGCAAGAAACTATTGGCATTTATTTGCATAAGCGGTACTATACAAAGTGATACCTTGATAACAAGGCACGCGAAAATTAAAAGTGAGGTAAGAAAATGGTAAGCACTGTTGCTCTACTAGATTTAGGCACACCGGAATTAATCATCATTCTGGCTATTGTGCTGTTGCTTTTCGGTGGTAAAAAACTGCCGGAAGTATCAAAGGCCGTTGGCGACTCAATGCGCGAACTGCGCAAAGGTTTGTCTGGTGACGTAAATGAAAAACAAACACAAAGCGACCAGTCACAGGAGACCAGCGCCCAGTAACAATCAGGCTGCTAAACCAAAGCAGCCATTTATTGAGCATCTCCACGAACTGCGGCGGCGGCTGTATAAAGTCGCCGCATCGGTAGTTTTGTGGGGCGCTGCCGCCTACGGCGTGCAGCAGCAGATCGTCAACATTCTGCTAAAACCAGCTCATGGGCAAAGTTTCATCTACACCAGTCCCGGCGGCGGGATTGATTTTCTATTTCGTGTCTGTCTATATGCCGGTTTGGCGCTGAGTATACCGGTGGCTTTTTATCAACTGTTGGCTTTTTTGGAGCCGGTCATCAAACAGCAATCACGACGCTTCATCGTGGTGGCAAGTATCTGGTCGGGTTTTTTGGCTTTGGCAGGAATTGCCTTTGGGTACTTTTTGGGATTGCCATCGGCCCTGCACTTTTTGCTGCACCAATTCACCACCATCCAGATCAAACCGCTAGTTACTATCCAGTCATATTTAGGTTTTGTGCTGGCCTACATGCTCGGTTCTGCCCTGTTATTCCAGCTGCCGATAATTTTGTTGTTCATTAATAGGATCAAGCCGCTGAAGCCATCATCACTGCTGAAACTCAACCACCAACGCTGGGTCATCTTAGCTGCATTTGTACTGGCCGGGCTAATGAACCCGACGCCCAACATGCTCAGCCAAATGATTGTGGCTGGTCCATTCATATTGATGTACCAGATTGGCATTGCATTGGTGGCCATTTCCAACCGCCGTTACGCCAAAGTTGCTGCCTGGCAGCAAGCCGAAGCCCAAGCTGAAGAGCGCTTGATGGAGCTTGTCTACGAAGAACCGGAACTCCTGGAAGCACCTGCCACACAGGTGGCTCGCCCCAGGCCGCTAAAACCAGAGCCGGGAGCTTTCATGGACTTCATGCCAGCCAACCGGATAAGTACTGAGTTGCGGCCCAAGCCTATACCACCACGACCACAGCAACAACTATCCCCGATACAGATGCGCAGGCCACGCCGCTTGGTGGACTTTGATCTTTTGCCACCAAATCGTCCACAACCATCAGAAGCATAAGCTTGACAGCTTCTTTCCTGCTCGTTACACTAAAATTTGTTAGTTAAAAAATAAACAACAAATAATAAAAACTATGAACAAACCAGTAGCTACATTGCTGCAAACCGAAATGACGCGCAAAGAGTTCTTGGCAACTCTTGCTCTCGGCATGGCCTCTGTTATGGGATTGTCCACCATTATCCACTTGCTAACCGGCAAGTCATTGGGCGGCCAACTCCAGCAAAAGGTAGGTTATGGCTCGAGCGCCTACGGTGGCGGCAAAGATCAATAAAGCTTTTAGTTAACAAAGTGTGAGGAACCTGCCATGTCCCGCGGCAAGCTTATCGGCAAAATCTTAGTCATGCCAGTGCTGGTGGTGCTGCCTTTGCTGTCGGATGGCATTGCCTCGGCCTCGGTGTATGGCCAGGGTAGTTATGATACTTGCCAGTACGAGGTGGACTGTCCAACGCCGCCAGTTACTACTCCTACGCCAACGCCTAGCCCGCCGCCGGTAAAAGAACACCTGCCTTCCGGTTTGGTTGTCACTATTAACCTGACCGAAAACCAGCACATCCCACAAAGCGGCTACAACATTACGATTGTGCCCCTTAATGGCCACGACACTACTTTCAAACAAGCCGAAATTTATATTGATAACCAGCTGATCACTACCCAGCAGCCGCAGTCTGACGGTTCAGTAACATGGCACTGGGACCCGCTGAAGTATCCTGGCAAAAAGGTGACCATTGTTATCACCGACAGCACCGGCAAAAGGATCACTTACGCCTATGACGTCATTGTAGTCCAGGTTGGGGCTGCCGGCACCACCGGCCTAACAACACCGACTTCCATACCGGGCCACATCGCAGCCGCCATCCGCCACATTATTAAGAGCCTGCCAAAGACTGTCGTCTACACCCTTCCCTACACCATTTTCTTGCTGTTGATCGCCAATGCCATCGTTCTATTGCTGCAAACCAAACGCGAGATCGCCGAAAAGCACACGCTAGACCGCTTGATTGCACACGAGCAGGCTATTAACCAAGCCAAGGCTAATCTTATCGAACTGGTTTCCCACTACATCCGTACGCCGTTAACGCTAATTCGCAGCGGTGTCGAAATGCTCCATGAACCAGCTGTGCCGGCCGATGTTATCAGCCAGTTGCAGGCTTGCATCAAAGGCTTCAGCGCTAACGTAGAAGCTACCGTTTCGACCCAACTGAATCCGTTGTTGGAGTCGGAAGATGTGCCTATTGTCCAGCCAATGAGCCTGAAGTCCGGCGCGGCCATATTGCGACTGTGGCTACCACTAGTTTTGGGTGGATTGTTTGTCTTTGCCTTTGTATACCTGACTAACCACGAAACCAGCTATGACGCCGGCACCGCCAACGAAATTATCCAGGTGGCAACCTTCAGCCTGATCGTCTTCTCTTCTTACCAGCTTTTCCGGCGTGTAGTGTTGCGTCGCCGCGACAACGAAAACTCACGGGCTGTTTTGTCACAACAAATGTTGATTGATGAAACGCGCGACAACGTGATTAATGACGCCTCGCAAAGCCTGAAAGGCGAACTGGCCAAATTGTCGGCAATCACTTCTAAGCTGCCAGCTGGCAACGACACTAAGTTCATCCGTCGCGGCCAACACCAGCTGCAAGAACTAACCGATCGGATGATCATTGCATCCCACCTGAAAGGCAGCCATAGCAACGAGAACTACAACGAAGTGAGCGCCCAAACAGTCTTCGAAAATGCCCTGCAAAAAATCCTGCCAAAAGCCCAGGCCGCCGGTGTTGATGTCCAGCTCCAGCAAGACTCACCACTAACCACCCAGAACGCCGGCTTGCTAACATTAGTCTTGCAAAGCCTGATCGATAACGGCGTTTCCTACAGCAAAGACAAAGGCAAGGTCACAGTCACGGCCGCAGCCGACCAATCAGCCAACAGCATTGACGTTATCGACCACGGTAGCGGCATCGAAGCCGACAAACTATCACAGCTATTCCAGCCATTCTTCAAAGCCGAAGGCGCCGAAGAATTCAACCACGAAGGCGCTGGCTTTAGCCTGTACCTGGACAAGCTGATCATGCTCTACCTCGGTGGCGACATCTCTATTGAGTCAACGCCGAACCAATCAACAGTTGCCCACCTGGACTGGGATCTTTCCTAAAAATTAGACTTATCAAAATAAGAGCTGGATTTTCAGCTCCTATTTTTCTCACGACGAGGAGCCCGTTGGGGGTTCCTCATCTTTTTACATCAACGCGCCCAGAAATGCCCGGTGGGCATTTACTGTCGAGAGACGGAACGCCCCTAGTATAACCAAGTTCTAGGCTACATCATGGCGCCCATACCGCCCATTCCGGGGGTATCGGCTGCTGGTTTTGGTTCTGGAACGTCGACTACTAGCGCGCCCATAGTCATCGCCGTGCCGGCAATGCTTGTGGCGTTTTGAATTGCTTCCTTGGTTACACGGGCCGGGTCAACCACGCCGGCTGATTTCAGATCAACCAGCTTGGTTGGGTCATTGACGTTAACGCCCTGCCCCGCTTTACCTGATTTAACCTGTGGCAGGAATTCATCCGCGTTTACGGCCGCATTGTCCATAAGGATGCGGAACGGCTGTTCCAGCGCGTTCTTAAGCAGTTGGGCGCCTGGATCGGTGGCATCAATGCCGCCGGCCAGGTTCACCAGCGTTACGCCACCGCCGGGCACGATGCCTTCGGCCAAGGCGGCTTTAACGGCGTGAACGGCATCGTCGACGCGGAATTTCTTCTCTTCAATCTCCGTCTCCGTAGCGCCACCGACTTTGATGACGGCAACTTTGCCGGAAAGCGCGGCACGGCGCTTTTCCAGGTGTTCTTTGTCGTATTCGCTGGTGGCAGCGTCAATTTGAGTGTCCAACTGGGCAATGCGGGCTTTGACGTCAGCAGCCGATGCGCCGCCTTCGATGATGGTCGTTTCGTCCTTGTTGGCGATAACGCGGCGGGCCGAACCAACAACGTCGAGTTCTACATTTTCGAATGTCATGCCGCGGTCATCAGTAATGACTTGGGCGCCGGTCAAAACGGCGATGTCGTTCAGGATGTCTTTGCGGCGATCACCAAAAGCCGGAGCTTTGATGGCCAAAGTGTTAAAGACACCTTTCAGGCGATTAAGGATCAGTGTGCCAAGCGCTTCGCCTTCTACGTCTTCAGCGATCAAAACCAGGTCTTTTTTGCCAGCTTGGGCCAGCTTTTCCAACAGCGGCAGGAATTCCTGGACGCTGGCGATCTTCTTATCGGTAATCACGATGGCTGGACGGTCGTAAACCGCTTCCATGCGCGCCGTGTCGGTCACCATGTAAGGTGAAACAAAGCCGCGGTCAAAGGTGAAGCCTTCCACGACTTCACTCTCCAGCGCCAAGCCCTGGCCTTCTTCTACGGTCACGACCCCGTCTTTGCCAACTTTGTCGATGACATCGGCGATCAGCGCGCCGATTTCAGCATCACCGGCACTGATGGTAGCAACTTCGGCCACGCGCTGTTTTTTGCCTTCAATCGGTTCGGCCAGCTTCTCAAGTTGAGAGATGACGTCAGTGGCAGCCGATTCCAAACCTTTGCGAAGTAGCATTGGGTTGTGGCCGGCAGCGATTAGTTTGTTGGCTTCGTTCAGGATGTGGTAAGTCAGAACCGTAACAGTCGTAGTACCATCACCGGCAACGTCGTTCATCTTGCTGGCGGCTTGTTTGATCAGTTCAGCACCAACTTTGTAACCCAAAGTTTCATCGTCAGCGTCGGCCAGTTCCACGCCTTTGGCGACTGTCACGCCGTCGTGCGTGACGGTCGGTGCGCCAAATGTCTTACTGATCACCACGTTGCGGCCTTTTGGTCCCATAGTAGTTTTGACTGCGTTATACAAGATTTCAGCGCCGGCTAATACTCGAGTCCGGGCGTCTGCGTCATAAAAAACTTTCTTTGCCATGTTGTCCTCCTATTTGACGGTCGCTAAAATGTCTTCTTCTTTGACCAAAATGTAGTCTTCGCTGCCCACTTTTACTTCGGTCGGACTGTAACTTTTGTAAACGATTCGGTCGCCGACTTTAACTTGGCTGGCGGCGGGCCCAACGGCAATTATCTTGGCCGTTTTTGGCTTCTCCTGGGCATTGTCTGGCAAATACAGCCCGCTGGCTGTTTTCTTTTCGGCCTCTTCGGCCTGCGCGACTACGTAGTCGCCGAGTGGTTGCAAAGGTGCACTCATAAAATCCTCCATGAATTTAGTATTCACAGGCGTTGTCTCGCAAAAACCCTCGCTTAACACCTGTTTCTAGCACTCACTGTACCAGAGTGCCAAAAACAGGTCAAGTCTTCGCTAACTATAGTTGGTCAATAAACTCGTCTGGAGAGCGACCGATTTGAGCAAGTACTTTCTTCAAAAGCTGGGGAGAGATTTCTTTGCCCTTGTGGAGTGAAAACACTGATTTCCTGCCTGTTTCAGGATCTTCAATTTTGTAATGGCCGGTGCCTTTACTCTTCTCTACGACAATGCCCATTCGCGTTAAAGCGGTTAGGGCAAGGTTTCGTTTTACGGCCCTTAGATGTTCACCTTCATGCGCAGTTTGCCGTCCGGCTCGGTCGGGCTCTAGTTCGGTCGTTTCGGCAGTAGCCAAAGCAGGCTCGGATGGGTTTTCGGTTCGGGCGGCTTGGCGGCGTTTAGCGTCTTCAACCCGTAGAAACGCAGTGTGTCGCAATAGGCCGATGAGCGTGGCATCAGCGCCGGCACTAGCAGCTAGTTCATTTACTGCGTCCAGCTCTTTACGTCGTTGGTCACCTTCCTCCACCGTGCCTTGTGGCAAAGTGAAAACTTCTTCGTACATACCAACCAAATCGCGTTGGTCCTCTGGTAGTTGATCCACGACTTCAAGCTGTGAACCAGGGTTTTGGGTCGGATCTGTATTAGCTGTAGGTGTAGTGAGGGTTTCGGCCATACTAATTTTTTTGTTTTACTGTGATAACTTTTACTAGTATAGCATAGTATTGCTGTATTGTAAAGCGTCTACTGGCGTTGGTCTAGCTCGACATGGGCCGCAAACTGTCCTGTTTCGCGGAGCTCTTCAATAAACTTTGTGTCAGCTTCAATCCGATTTGCTTCGAATGCAAAACTTATCTGCTGCCAGAGCGGCGCGTTTTGATGCGGCCTCATAGCCTCTACACGGTCAATAGACTGGCGTAGGCCTTCTTCAAGGTACTCAACAGCCTCATTAAGATTGCTTGGCTCACCGCGTTCCCGCAAGTAACTATCCATTGATAGTAACTATACCATGTATATAGATATTTGTACAGTAGAAAGTGGTGCGGACTAGAAAAACAAGCATAAGCGGCGTGATACAATTTTTATAAATGGATACCGAGCAAATCACGCTGTTTGGCGTGCCAATCGACCTGGGTGCTGAAAACCTGGGCGTCAGCATTGGCCCGGACGCTTTCCGGCACCAGATGATCGTCGAAAAGCTAGCTTCGGTTGGTTTTGAAGTCAACGACGCCGGCAATATCAAAGTTCGTGACCACCACGAACTCACGGTTGGTGACCCACGCTTGCGTTACTTGGAAGAAGTCGTGCGCGTCAATGAAGAAGTCGCCACCAAAGTTGAGGCCGCCATTAAGGCCAACCACCGGACCATAGTTTTGGGCGGCGACAGTTCAATTTGCCTGGGCGCCGTGTCCGGCGCGTCGGTAGCACTAAACGGCGAATTGGGCCTGATTTACTTCGATGCCCACGGTGATATGAACACCGACAAAACCACCCTGACCGGCAACATCCACGGCATGCAGGTCGCGGCCCTGATGGGCTTTGGCAATCCGGCACTTTCCCAACTTCACGGCCAGGATATTAAAGTCCGCAAAGAAAATTTGCTGCACATTGGCGCCAGCAATTTTGATAAAGCCGAGCTGGAATTTATCGAGCGCGAGCATATTCACATGTTCACGCTTTTTGACCTGCTAAGCCAGGGTTTGGCGGCGGCTTTTGCCAAAATTGACGCCCTAGCCGCCCGTGTGCCGAACCTTTGGGTCAGCGTCGACTTGGACGTAATTGACCGACTGTACGCGCCAGGCGCTGGCATGCCCAACAACAAAGGCTTGAGTTACCGCGAAATCGCCGTTTTGGCCGAATACATCGGTCAAAAAGCCAACGTCGTGGGCTTGGACATCGTGGAGTACAGCCCGCTACAGGACGAGCAGCGCAAAACCGCCGAGCTGGGAATTGAGCTAATCACAACTTTCCTAGGACACAACTACAGCTGGTACACCGGCTATTTGGAAGAGCACCGCATCGGCTGAATTGTCATCTCGAGCCTGTCGAGAGATCTCGTACGAGATTCTTCGACTTCGCTCAGAATGACAGTGAGAGCTAGAGGTTTTTCAAGGTTTTTCGGGCTGTGGCGATTTCGTCCCACGGATGTTCGCCGTCGGCGCGTTCGATGGTTTTTTCGTGGCCTTTGCCCAGAAACAGCACAGTATCATTCTTTTTCGCACGTTTTAGCGCAAAAGCGATCGCTTCTGGCCGATCGTGTACCACAAACAGGTCTCTGCCTATCGTTTTTCCTGATTTTTGCACGCCAGCGGCAATTTCGTCGATAATTTGCTGCGGATCTTCCTCGCGGTCATCTTCTTCTGTCAGTACTACTTCATCGGCATATTTGCCTGCTAATTCGCCCTGGATGGGCCGCTTTTCGGTGTCTCCACCGCCTTGTGAACCGAAGACGACAATCAGCTTGCCTTTCACAACTGGCTTGAGGTCTTTAAATAACTTCTCAAAACTATCCGGCGAGTGAGCGTAATCGACTATGGCGTCAAAATCCTGGCCTTCGTCGATGCGGGTCATCCGGCCTTCAACGCTCGGCAGCGCGGCAATTCCCTTCTCTATCTGTTCTGGAGTGAGTCCAAGCACGCGCCCAACGCACAACGCGGCCAATGAGTTGTCGACGTTGAAGCTGCCAGGAACTTGCGTCTTGATATGATACTTGTCTTCGCCAAACGTTGCGGTATAGCTGACGCCGCTAGGTTTTAAATCGATTTTGCTAGCCCAAGCACATTGTGCTGGCCCGATAGGGTCGAGCAACATACCATTGGCCTTTGATTCGTCTGGGATATGGACGCTGTAAAACACTCGATTCCGAATCGCTTCAGCAAAATAACTTGCGTTTGGATCATCCAAGTTGATGATTCCAGTCCGTAAACCATGCCGGTTAGCGATTTTGAACAGGCGGACTTTGGCCGTTCGGTAGCGTTCAAAAGTTCGGTGATAGGCCAAGTGTTCGTGCGTCAGGTTGGTGAACACGGCAACTTGGTACGGCACGCCGAACACGCGGTGCTGCGCCAGCGCGTGGCTAGTCGTTTCCAGCACCAGCCATTCGACTTTTTCTTGCTTCATTTTCTTCAAACGTCTCATCAACACCGGTACCGGAACAGAAGTATAGTGCTGGACTTGCGGCGTGATTTCCGGACCGGCGCCCCAGCCGACAGTGCTGATAATGCCGGTTTTGATGCCAGCTTCGTTGAGCATTTTGTGGATCATAAATGTCGTCGTGGTCTTGCCGTTGGTGCCTGTGACACCGATCACTTTCAGGCCGCGACCCGGGAAACCGGCTTTGCAATTGTAAAGAAAAGCTTCAGCCAGGTGACCGTAAGGCTCGACAGCGGCGAACAATTTTCGTGGAATCAGCTTTTTGACAATTTTCCGAGGGTGCATATCTTTGAGTATACTTGAAACTGATGAAAATTTTAGGGATCGAAACAAGCTGTGACGAAACCGCGGCAGCCGTCGTCGAAGACGGCTACAAGCTGCTCAGTAATGTAGTGGCAAGCAGCGCTGATCTGCATGTCCAGTACGGCGGCGTCGTGCCGGAGATTGCCGCGCGCAGCCACATCGAAGTCATCCTTCCGGTCATCAAAGAAGCGCTCGAAGAGGCTGATTGTACTCGGGACGACATTGACGCGATTGCCGTCACTTACGGTGCCGGTTTGGGTGGATCACTTTTGATCGGTGTGATGACGGCCCGCACTTTAGCCGCGACTTTGGGCAAACCGCTCTACGCCATCAATCACGTCGAAGCTCACATTTACGCCAACTTCCTCACCGAGGAGTGTCATCCTGAGCGGAACGCAAGTGAAGTCGAAGGACCCCGCGTGACAGCAAACGGGATCTCTCGACAAGCTCGAGATGACAAGGCACAGTACGTCTTCCCTGCCAAACAGCCCGAGTTCCCCATGCTGGCGATCTTGGTTTCCGGCGGCCACAGCCAGCTGGTCCTTTTCAAAGACCATTTCGATTATCAACTCTTAGGCCAAACCCACGACGATGCCATCGGCGAAGCCTTCGACAAAGTCGCCAAAATCCTCGGCCTGCCCTACCCTGGCGGCCCGTCAGTGGCCGAACTGGCCGAAAAAGGCGATCCTAACAGATACAAATTCCCCAAAGCCAAGATGACCGGTGTAAACCCCAGTCTAGAAGCTTTCAGAGAACAATTTCCGGCCTACGGCCTACGGCCTACCAGCTACGACTTTTCATTCTCTGGTCTCAAAACAGCCGTTTTACGCCAAGCACAAGCAGCAATCGGAGAAGACTACAGTTTCCCTTCCTTCAAGCTGTCAGAACGCCTGTCTGAGGCCCAGAAAGCCGACATTGCGGCTAGTTTCCAACGCACAGCCGTTGAAACCATCGTTGATAAAGCCAAATTAGCCGTAGAAGAATTCGCGCCCAAATCCATCGTCATCGCCGGCGGCACCGCCGCCAACCAAGAACTCCGCGACCAACTGTCTGCCGCTCTCTCAGAACCTAGAACCCAGAACCTAGAACTTTTCTATCCTGACCTAAAACTCTGCACCGACAACGCCGCCATGGTCGCCACCCTCGCCTGCTTCAAAATGAAACTAGATCAACCTGCAGCTGATCCGTACTCGCTGGAGATCGCTCCGAACTTGAGTATGTAGTTAATCCCGCAGTTCAGCCAAACGGCCAACCACCTGGCTGAGGACATTGCAGGACGCAGCGTACGGATCAACTTCAGATTTACCATCGTGAGCAACCGGACAACCCCGGCTGGTGCCTTCGTGCGCCTGTTTCGGCACAAAGTCAGGTTGACGCGCTCGTTTATTGTGCTGGCGCATGCGTTTGGCCAGAAACTTTTTGAAAGAATCCGAGAGATGAGCTGGCGGTAGTTTCGTGAAATCCTGCTCGACTTCTATTTCTATTGCGTCTGCGTCCGGGTTTTCATCTTGAAAAAGAGTCAATGGCTTTGTCACCGACCTCTGCACATGCGACCTAAAACCCAAATCTATTCCCGTGCTGTTCCGGTAAAATCCGGTGCTGGTTTTGCTGCCCTCGCGCAACATTCTGGCCATCCAACCAGTCTTCAGAATCGACTGAACTTGCTCACTCGTCATCTGCGAATAACGCTCCCAGCGGTCTTCGCCGGCACCAATACCTAAAGCATCGCTGTACCAGCTGGCAAAAGTTACCGGCGAAACTAACGCCGACTGCACAAAGGCGTCAACGGTTGGCATAACGGAATTCCGGAAACAGTAATGATCAATTAAATCCTGCTGGTCTTGGCTAAAATATGCCGCGGGATCGACAAATTGCAGTTGCTCTCTGACTGTTTGCCAGACTAACAAGCCACCGTAATATAGATTGCCCAGACCGCCCTTTCCGGTTTGTTTGCTCATGCCCCTATCAACGACTTGACCGTAGTTAAGCTGATCCGGATCAATCGAGCCCACCAAATCAACAAAAGCACCGGTAAATTCCGGGCTTAGACTACTAAGATGATGCGCCCGCTGATCTGCGGGTAATGATGCGGTTTCGGCTGCCACTATTTACTCTCTGAACCTAATATATACATATTATAGCATAATAGCTTCTATAAAGCTAGTGTATATAGCTGGTTTGTTTTAGTTTTATAACAGAGGTGGTATGATGGATGGCATGAAGTTGCCGAAGGTGTACGAGGCCAGTCAGTACGAAGATGACATCTACGCTCTATGGGAAAAGAGCGAAGTCTTTGTGGCACACCCGGAAAGTAAGAAGGAGCACTTCAGCATCAGCATGCCACCACCGAATGAAACCGGTACGCTGCACGTCGGCCACGCTTTGTTTTTGACACTGCAAGACATCTTGGCCCGACACGCCCGTCAACAGGGAAACGACGTACTATGGCTGCCGGGAACAGATCACGCCGCCTTGCCAGTGAACGCGCTGATCGAAAAGGCATTGGCTGACGAAGGTAAAACCAAGCACGACATCGGTCGCGACGCCTTTCTGGAACGTACCCGGGAATTTGTAGGCAACAGTCGCGACACAATCAACGGGCAAGTCCGTGCCATGGGCGCCAGCGTCGACTGGACTCGCAGCCGCTACACACTGGACGACGCCCTCAATCGCTGCGTCAATGAAACCTTTGTGAAGATGTACAACGACGGCTTGATTTACAGGGGTCATAGAATAGTCAACTGGGATCCGAATTTGGAAACCAACGTGTCTGACGACGAAGTGGTGTACAAAGAAGAGAAGGGTAAATTCTACACGTTTAAGTACGGTCCTTTCGAGATCGGAACGGCTCGGCCAGAAACCAAGTTCGGCGACAAATACGTAGTCGTTCACCCTGATGATGAGCGCTACAGCCAGTACGAACACGGCCAAAAGTTCACTGTTGAGTGGATCAACGGGCCAATTGAAGCCACGCTGATCAAAGACGAAGCAGCCGATCCGGAGTTTGGAACTGGCGCCATGACGATTACCCCTTGGCACAGCCAGGTCGACTTCGAAATTGCCGAACGGCATGGGCTGGACAGGGAACAGATCATAGATTTTCACGGGAAATTGCTGCCGATTGCTGGTGAGTTTGCCGGCTTACCGATTGCCGAAGCCCGCGACCAAATCGTTGCCAAGCTGGAAGGGAAGGGACTGCTGGTCAACATCGACGAGAATTACGTCCACAACATCGCCTTAAATGACCGTGGCAAAGGGGTTATAGAGCCGCAAATTCGCTTGCAATGGTTCGTCGATGTCAACAAGCCGGTTGTTGATTGGAAAGGGCAGAAACGCAGCCTGAAGGAAGTCATGCAAGCCGTCATTAACGACGGCGATATTGAGCTGATCCCGCAGCGCTTTGAAAAGATTTACTTCCATTGGATCGACAACCTACGCGACTGGTGCATTTCACGGCAAATTTGGTGGGGCCACCGCATTCCGGTTTGGTACCGCGAAGATACTGACGGCCGGCAGGAAACCTACGTTGGCGTCCAGCCGCCAACTGACGAGAGCGAAGGGTTGCATGACTGGCAGCAAGATCCTGACACATTGGACACTTGGTTCAGTTCAGCGCTTTGGACATGGAGCACGTTGATTGATCCTAAGCTCGCAGCGGACATGAACTTGAGCTTTGATGATCTGTTACAGCAAAGCCTGGACTTCCAAACCTACCACCCAACCAGCGTCATGGAAACCGGCTGGGACATCCTGTTTTTCTGGGTCGCCCGGATGATTCTGAGCACCACCTACATGACCGGCCAAGTTCCGTTCAAGCAAGTTTATTTGCATGGACTAGTGCGCACCGAGCACGGCAAAAAGATGAGCAAGAGTGATCCGGAAACCATCATCGACCCATTGGAAGTTATTCCGGAATTTGGCACCGATTCATTGCGCTTGGCGCTGGTTCAGAACATGTCAGCCGGCAATGACCAAAGGCTAGGGAAGACCAAAATTATTACTAACCGGAACTTCTGCAACAAACTGTGGAACATCGCGCGCTACATCGAAGACATTGTTGGTGACCAGCCGGACAGGGAAGAGGTAAAACCCTCCTCTGCCGCCGATCACTGGATACTGCACAAAATACGAACATCGCACGAATCAATAGGGAAGGACCTGGATAATTTCCGCTTTAGTGAAGCTTACGACACGCTCTATCACTTCGTATGGGACGACTTGGCCGACTGGTATATCGAAGCCAGTAAAGCCGAGCCGAACAAGCCCCTGCTGGCGTATTTGCTGGAGCAAGTTCTATTGATTGCACATCCGTTCGCGCCGTTCTTAACTGAGACAATTTGGCAAACACTGAAGTGGGAAGATGATTCAATCCTCGCTAGCCGTGAGCTGCCACAAATCATCGAAGCCGATGGAAAGCAGGCAAGTGACTTCGCGGAACTGCAGGCCGTGGTTAGCGAAGCTCGCTTCATAACCCGCGCTCTGAAAGTAAATGACGCGTCGCTGTTCTGCCACAACGCGCCGTTTTTGATCGAAAATACCGGCGTTATTAAACAGTTGAGTCGGGTCAAAGACGTCGTCGAAGCCGCCAAGCTTGGCAACGGCGTCCGGCTGACCGGCACCAAATACAGCTGCTGGCTGGACATCGACCACAAAACCGCCGAAAGCTACGTCAAAGAGCTAAAAACCAAGCAAACGGCCCAGAAATCGGTCATAAAGCAACTTGAAGCCCGTTTGAAGAACAAGAGTTACGTCGAGGGCGCGCCGGAAGCTGTCGTCCAGCAAACCCGCGACCAATTAGCCGCCGCCGAAGCGCTGCTAAACAGCCTCGACGACGAGATCAAACGCTTCTCGGCTTAAGGAAATTTTCTTGTCATCCCAGCGCAGGCTGGGATCCAATCAATCAAGCAGTTTCTTGGACAAGTCTCGCCAATCAGGGTTAATATGATTTATCCGTTTCAACTTCCAATAACGCTTCCAGGCTTTCATGTTTTTCTCACGACGAATAGCTTCGTCAGGTGAATCAAAGCTCTCGTAATAAACCAGTTTGGTTACTCTGTATTTCTGTGTGAAGCTCCGGCCCTCTTTGGCCTTATGTTCATCGCCTCGTCTGGCCAGGTCATTTGTAACTCCAATGTATAGAGTGCCGTTTTGCTTACTGGCCAGGATGTAAACAAACCACTGTCGCATTATTTAAGTCTAACAACCAGTTATTAAACAATAGTTAAGTGGAGTAATAATCTATTGGATCCCAGCCTGCGCTGGGATGACAGGAGAAAATCTAGTTGGCGGGTTCCAGGGCGGCGCGGATGTTTTCGACAGATTCTTCCGGTCGGGCGTAGTCGAACCACAGTACTTTCCAGCCGCGGGCTTCAGCGACCTTGAGGTTACCTTGGGTGTCATCGACTAACAGAATTTGCTCCGGCGGCACACCGGCTTCTCTTTCAGCAATCTCAAAAATTTTTGGCTCTGGCTTGATCGTACCAACTTCTGAGGAGTTAATGATTGCATCATATGGCAAACTTGGCACTTTACCGTGTTGCTGCAGCCCTTTAAGAAGTCCGGGCATAATGTTCGTCAGCAAGCCAATTTTGTAGCGTTCAATTGCCCAGGCCAGCAATTCTGGCATACCGGGCACAGCTTCGGCCGTGTCCAGATAGAAAGTCGCCCAGTCAATTGACTCAACCCCTAAACGCTTGGCCATGGCAACATTGAAATCATCCAACGTCATGACGCCACGGCAAGCATCGTCAGTGTAGTGCCAGTGGGCGGTTTCCACGGTGTCAGCCGTGCTGCCAGTCTCTTCGGCGATCCGGGCAAATGCCCGCTGGTAAAAGCGCACCAAACAGCCGTTAACGTCAAAATAAACAAAACGTACGCCACTTTTGGTCTGTAATAAATTGCGGCCAGCAACAGGTGTTGCGGCCATTCCCATCAGGGCATCCAAGCCGGTTTCCAACGCCATGGCGATTGCTTGAACTGTGAAAATCGAAGGTGACTTAATGGCCCCACGTTCGATCTTTGTAAGGGTCGAAAAGCTGAGGTTGGCTTTTTGGCATAGCTGCTGCTGGGTCAACCCAGCCGCCTGCCGCGCCTCTTGCAAACGTTTGCCCAACCCCTTCTCATCCATAGCCATATATTACCAATCGAATTGGTAAAAACCAAGCTGGTGGCAACAAACGGCTAGTTGTGTGGAACGAAAAACTTAAGGATAGTCAGGAAGATCAACCAAGTCAGAACAAAAACCACGCCAACAATCGTCCAAACGTTTTGCTGGTTGCCATAGCCAACGTGCCGGCCAAGTTTGCTGTAGGCAAATCCGGCGGCGCCAGCGGCAAAAGCTAAAGCTACGAGCCAATCCATTCAGCTATTGTACCGTAAAACTCTAAAACGCCAGCTTTTCGGCCATTGCGGCCAAGGCATCGTGGTCCGGTTCGGCGGTCATATCCGGTTTGCGGGCAAATTCATCGCTGGTTGCAAAAGGGAAGACATGCACATGGGCATGCGGCACATCCATGCCAAACACCATTTCACCGACATATGGCTGGCCGGTAACTTGTTTGATCCGCTCAGCTACTTTTTTAGCCGTCGTCATTACCGCCTGGTAGGTTCGGTCGTCCAGCTCCCAAACAAATTCGACTTGCTGCTTGGGGATTACTAGTGTGTGGCCAGGTGTTTTTGGGTGAATATCCAAAAATGCCAGCGTCAGGGCGTCTTCGTAAATTTTGTGGCAGGGAATCTCGCCCTTTACGATTTTGGTAAAAATGCTGTCTTCCATAATCTATATAGTATAGCGCTGCCGGCGAGCCGGTTTGATTATAAAAATTCCAGCGCTTCGGCTACAATGGTTCTCATGATTTGGCTGCGCCGTATCCTCACATCTTTGCTGTCGGTACTTTTGTTCATCTGCCTGATGGCGGTTGTGACGGCCGTGAGCTTTAACCTTAACCTTTCAAAGCCTGACCGGGTGGAAAGCTGGCTGCAACAAAGCGATATCTATGGGCATTGGATCGCCGACGTCACCAACCAGTCCCAACAATCAACTGGCGGACAAGACAATAGCGGATCGGTTTCACTCAGCGACGCCGCCGTTAAACAAGCAGCCGAGAGTGCCTTTTCGCCCAAGCTGATACAGTCGGATGTCCAGGAGTTTTTGGACGGCAATTATAGTTGGCTGCAGGGCAAAACCGACAAACCCCAGTTCAACATCAACTTGACCAGCGCCAAGGCGCAGTTCGCTAACCAGGTCGGCCAGTACGTTAAAACTTATCTGAAAGGCCTGCCCGTCTGCACAACCGGCCAATTGAGCCAGATACTGAACCCCAACCAAGATCCACTAAGCCTGACTTGCCGGCCGGCAGCCATGAACGTGGATGCCGAAGCTGACCAGGTCACCCAGCAACTAGCCAACGGTAGCAACTTTATGAGCAACACGCTGATCACGCCGGCCACCCTGACAGCCGGCGATGAAAGCAGCCAGCCTTACTTCACCAAAGTTTCGTTCCTGCCCAAAATTTATTCCTGGGCAAAGAAACTACCGCTAATCTTGGCTGTTTCCTCAGTTGTCTTAACTGTGCTGATCTTTTTCTCAGCTACAACCCGACGGCGTGGCGTAAGGCGGATTGCCGAAATATTTATGCTCAGCGGCGTGCTGCTCCTGCTTAAAAAGCTGGTTGCCGACATCGCCATCAAACACATTAACTACGACAAAGTGCGTACTCACTTGTTTGGCGGCGCCGACAACGCTTCCAGTGGCCCGCTGCAGCATTCCCTGCAGAATTTTGTACAGCGCGCGGTTGATTCGCTGACCAAACCCGACCTGTGGTTTGGTGCCGCTTTTGTGCTGTTTGCCGGCATTTTGATCTTGCTGTTGGTATTATCGCGCGAACGCCGCTTGCGTTTGCCAGCCTTGCCACAATTGCCTAATCGCCAGCCTAATGAATCTTCAGCTCCAGCTGTAAAACCAGAACCAGCACCTGTCGTTCCAAAGCTCGCGCCGGCCAAACGATCAGTCAGCATTGATGGCCTGGCTCCAAAACCAACTGCCCGTCCGCGCCCGACCAACCTGCGACCAATGTCTACTAACAGCGGCCAGCCAAAGCCCAAAACCCGCAAACCCCCACGTTTGATCCAGTAATCTAGTGGTATAGTTAGATCTATGTATAAGCGGTTGTTCGCTGCTGTCTTCTGCGGATTATTTATAACTTTATTAACCGCAGCCTACACTAAGCAGTCTACCGTGTCTGGAATGCCTGACGTTTGCTCCCAATGCGGTAGTCATTTTGTCATGTATGGAGCAGGTTTTCCTGAGCAATTCTACGCGACAGGTGACGAAATATCTGACGCCTTGAATGACGGCTCGCGTGGCTATGGTAAGACTATTTCAGAGAGGCAAACGATAAATAGCACTGCTTTTATTGAAGATCTGGTGCTTTGGTCTGCCTGTAGTGCTGTAGCGATACTTATCACCGATGCAATTCATTCTTTCAAAAATAAAAAATAACAAATTTTGGCGGAGAGAGAGGGATTCGAACCCTCGGTACGGTTGCCCGCACACTGCTTTTCGAGAGCAGCACCTTCAACCACTCGGTCATCTCTCCGTAACGACTTATTCTAGCAGACCAGACACTGGATTTTACAGATGAAAAATGCTAAACTAACACCTACCGCAAACTCGGGCACCCGTAGCTCAGCTGGATAGAGCGTTGGCTTGCGGAGCCAAAGGTCGTAGGTTCGAATCCTGTCGGGTGTACCAATTTGTTAACGTAAAAAGCCTCTTCGGAGGCTTTTTGTTATCATTAGCGTTATGGAAGTTGCGATCAAAGCTAGCAATCTGGGTGTCACCAAGGACGGCTTTGAAATCTTAAAAAACGTGTCGGTTGAATTGTCGGCTGGCAAAATTATCGGTTTGCTTGGTCCGTCCGGGGCAGGCAAGACGACTTTTATTAGATCTGTTATTGGGCGGCAAAAATTGAGTCACGGGTCACTGGACGTTTTGGGATTGCCAGCCGGTTCGGCTGCTTTAAGGTCGCAAATCGGTTATATGCCGCAAACTCCAGCAGCTTACTCCGACCTGACTGTCCAGCAAAACCTAGCTTACTTTGCCAAAATGAACGGTCAGGCTAGCCATGTGCATCAGTTGTTAGCAAAGGTTGGTTTGGCAAAACAAGCAAACCAACTGGTTGGCAGCCTCAGCGGCGGCCAAAAATCACGCGTTTCACTAGCTATCGCGCTGCTCGGATCACCGAAGTTATTAGTGCTCGATGAGCCAACGGTTGGAGTTGATCCGGTATTGCGCAAGCAGCTGTGGGAGTTGTTCCATGACTTGGCCCAAACCGGCGTCACCTTATTGGTTAGTAGCCATGTTATGGACGAAGCCAGCCGCTGTGACGAACTGGTGCTGATCCGCGACGGTCAAATACTAGCCCAAGGTTCACCAAAAGAATTGGAAAATCGAACCAAGACCAGCAACATAGAAGACAGTTTTTTGAAACTGGTGGAGAGTAAGTCGTGATCGCCCAGCGAACATTAGCTACGTCTGGACGCGTACTGCGGCAGCTCAGCCACGACCACCGGACGCTGGGCTTGCTTTTCGTGGTGCCGCCGGTGCTGATCACTTTGCTGAAATATGTGTTTCAAGATGATCTGTTATTTGGCCAGTTGGCGCCGATGCTACTGGGAATTTTCCCGCTGATTATGATGTTCCTGGTGACTTCGATCGCCACGTTGCGCGAACGCCGAGATGGTACGCTCGACCGCCTGATGGCAATGCCGATGTCAAAACTGGACTTTATTTTTGGCTATGCGCTGGCTTTTTCACTGGTAGCACTGGTGCAAGCCAGCATCACCAGCTTGGTAATGCTCGGCTGGCTGGGCGTCAACGTTGTGGCCGGCACTTTACCGGTGTTAACTTGCGCCGTGGCCGCGGCTTTCTTAGGTACGTCAGTTGGCTTGTTTACCAGTGCTTTTGCCAGCACCGAGTTCCAGGCCATCCAATTTATGCCGGCTTTCATCTTCCCGCAGCTACTGACCTGCGGGTTGTTTGTGGCGCGTGACTCCATGGCACAAGTGTTGCAGTGGTTTGCCGACGTTATGCCGCTGACTTACTCCGTCGATGCCATGAAGCAGGTCACCGCCCACGCTAATTGGACCGGCCAGCTAACACGTGACTTGGTGGTAGTTGTCGGGGTCGGCGTTTTAGCGCTGATCCTGGGCGCCGCCACTATCCGTCGCCAGGAATAAGCGATATACTCCTACTTATGGAAATGCCCCAGAACTGGCACAAAAAACACAAAGCTAGCCTGAGTGCCGGCGACCGCGCCGCCGACAAGATGCGCAATGGCATGGGCAGTTGGGGGTTTGTCTTTGGCGCGCTGATTTTTTTGGCGGGCTGGACGACGCTCAATAGTATCAATGGATTTCACCACTGGGATAAGTACCCGTTCATTCTGCTCAACCTGTTTCTGTCGATGTTGGCCGCTTTGCAGGGCGCGATTTTGTTGATCGCCGCCAAACGTGCCGACGGTATTAGCGCTGCCATGGCCGAGCATGATTACCACACCAACGTCGAATCCAAAAAAGAGATTGAAGAACTGATGGCCATCAACCAAGAACAGTTGAAATTGATCGAAAAACTAGTCAGCGAACTCGACAAAACCAAAAACTAGCTCTAATCCTGTCATCTCGAGCTTGTCGAGAGATCCCGCTCACCTTTGCTTTGGCTACGGGTTTCCTCGACTATCGCTCGGAATGACATATGGGACGTGTTGGATTATTAACAGCAAGCTCTCAGCCAAAGCGGGTAAGCTAAGCATGTGAGCTTTTGGGAGGTTTTATGAGTGACAGGCGAACACGTCGCAGTCGCAACACTGACGAATCACGGGTGTGGTGGCGCGAATATCTGAGTTAGCTTAGCTATCACGGTTGGTAATCAACGACTTCGGGTGAAGCCGCTGGTTGCTGACTACACCAGCTTCCAGGGCATAAAACAGCACCTGGGCTTGAAGGTATATCCAAAACAGCAATCCTAGCGCCACGGCAAAGTAGCTATATAAGGCATCCAGGTTCTTCAATTCGCGCGCCAACAGGTAGCCACCTAGGGTCTGAAGAAGAACTAAGCCAATGGCTGCCGTGATGGCGCCAACTTGGATCTCGTGGATCGTGACATGTCGGGGCAGGCTGAAGTTGATCAAAAACAGGAATAACCAGAACAGAATTATAAAGTTTATGACGATCGAGAAAACCTTGAATTCCAGCCCGTGGCCGGCGTTCCAGGCAATCCCGGCAATGACAGCCGCTAGCAAAAAGCCCAGCCCGCCGATTACCACCAAGCCAAAACTCCGTAGCAGCGACTGCGCCCAATTGGTCTGTTGAGATTTGGGAATCCCCCAAATGTCCTGCACGCCGTGGCGAAACGCGTCAGCCACACCGCGCGTACCGTAAATAATGAAGAGCAGGCTGGCAACCAAAGCCAAGCCGCTGCGATGCAAGCTGTGAACATGCGACGACAATTGGTTACCCAACAGGGGGAAATAGCTGGTAATACCGTGGATTATAGTATTGCTGGCGTTTGAATGGTTGCCCAAAAAGTTACTGGTCAAAGTCGTCAAAAGCAGCAGCAACGGAAACAGTGACAAAAAGCCATAGTACGTCAGCAGGGCAGCTTTGTAACCAGCTTGGTCGTCCGAGTATTTTTTGATGACGGCTACAATAAATCCAACGCTTTTTCTTTTTTGTTGCCAGGCATCAAAGCCATGCCAGGCTTTTTCGAAACTGTTCATACCGACTATTGAACCATAAACAAGTTAAAAAGTTTACAGCTCAGCATAAGCATTCGGGTCAATAATATGCTTTGTAAAACTAAAAGGAGGGCACGATGTCCAGTGACGAAGCAGACGCCTTAATGGAAGAATTTGAAAAATGGGACGCCAAGCACGCCAAGCACGACTTTATCAGCCGCATGGAGCGCAAACTTAACCGCAAGGAACGCGCTGAGCGTAGCTAACCCGAATAGTCCACCGGTGACCAAAACCGCCCGCAGATGTAAGTCGGGCGGTTTTGTTTGATAAACCTAGAAGTGAAGCCGGCGCATTAGCCGTTCAATAGCATCAGGATTTCGGTCTTGGTACGGCAATCGATTGCTAAGCAGTTTGGCGATGACTTGCTCGTCGTCAGGGTGAAAATAAACTGTTAGGATCGGTGAAAACCGTTTCAGTGGCATAAAGTCGATGCTGGCAATGCCGTTGTCTTTGATAATTGAGAAGGCGCGGAAGTTTTCGTAAGAAAAATGTCGGTTACCTACGCTAAGGCTGCTGGCGCCAAGCCGGTACTCCAGTTGGCGCGGTTCGCGGGCACCATAAACGCCAACCATCAACCCACCGACGATAACAGCCGCAACAGTGATAATTGAACCTGTTAGCAAAAATAACAGGGCAGCAAAAACCAGCGTTACTACGAGCAAGCCGGCATACCAGCCTCCCGGTTTTTCGCTGGCAATAAATTCCGGTCCGACCCAATTGATTGAGTCTTGCTCGGTCTCAATCGTATCGTCATCTTCGCCAATCATGTCCGGCGCGAAGTTCGCTTCAGCGTCTTCAACCTGCGAATCCGGTTTTTCTTCCTCAAGCATAAGAGTATTGTAGCGTACGGCCTGGTCAACTAAAAGAACGGTGGATTGAGATCTTCCCTGATAACTGCTATAATCACCCCTGTTCTTGCAATCGTAGCATAGCGTGGAAGGGTGTCCGAGCGGTCGAAGGAAACGGTCTTGAAAACCGTCGTGCCAGCAATGGTACCGTGGGTTCGAATCCCACCCCTTCCGCCATGCGCGTGCTACAATAGCGGAACAAATCAGCCAGATACGGAGAGGTACCCAAGAGGCTGAAGGGGTCGGTTTGCTAAATCGATAGGGGGGAGCAATCTCCCGCGAGGGTTCGAATCCCTCTCTCTCCGCCATATAAAAAGTCCGCTTTATGGCGGGCTTTTTATATGGTTGAGCGAAGGGCGACTGGAACCCTATGCCAACGGCATTAGGGGGCGGTGGAGCGACGCCACGCGCAGGGGTTTACTCCGAGCATGGCTGAGTGGAAAAGGGCGAAGCCCGCTATCCTCTCTCTCCGCCATGAAAAGCGTCAGGTCTATATGGCCTGACGTTTTTCATTTCTGAAAGGGATGCGAACCCGAAGGGTTCGGCGGACGAGGAACGGAGCTAAAATTGTGCTGGCATGATTTTAGTGAGTACCGCAGGAAGGAGTGCGTTCGAAGAATGCGCGATATCCCTCTCTAGCTTCGAGCATTGGAACGACGGCATAGCAGCAAAGCTGCGTCATCCCTCTATCCCCTGTATGTTCCGGGCACGCCGCAGCGGAAAAGGCTCCTGAATCAAGTTCAGGATAAACTCCGCCCGCTATCCCTTTCATGCTTGGGCGAAAGTGATGGCCGAAACGCGCGCCGCACCAGCCACGCGGCAAGCTGCAGCCGCTGATTCTAGCGTAGAGCCAGTGGTCAAAACATCGTCAACCAAGAGAATCCGGGAACCTTTTAACAGATCAAGGCGCGTTACGCGAAAGCTTTGCTGCAACTGCTTTAACCGCTGCTGTCGTGACGACCCAACTTGGTGGGCTTGGCCATGACGCCGTAAACAATCCAAATAGGGCAGGCCAGTTTGTCGGGACAGTTCGCGGGCTAACAGCTTGGCTTGGTCGTAACCACGTTGGCGAGCCCGACGGGTAGCAGTTGGCACTGGCACAAGGTAAAAATCAGCTTGGCTAATCTTTGGTGCCAGGACTTTAGCCATATCCTCGACCGCCGACCGCGCACCGTCAAACTTGAGTTTCAGTACCAGTCTCTTGGCTAAATCATCATAGGCCGTACCAACTTTAACAGAGTACAGCCGGCTTTGGCTGCGGCAATGCACACAAGTCCTACCATGATCTGACAGCCGATGGCAGCGGTAGCAACGATCCGGCACGCGGGGCAAAGATCCAGCACATGCTGGACATAGTAACCAGCCTTCAGTATTACAGCCTAAACAGAGGTGAGGAGCGATAGTTCCAACTAATTTATCCAGTAAGTTCATACCCGAACAATTCCGTTGTGTTTAATGTGTTGTAAATAACTGCGGTTTGCCATTGCACCTTCTTTGTTACCTAAGCTATACTGCTACTAATACAAAAAGCAATTCTCTTAACAAGTTTTTAATATTTTGATCCCGCTTGGGATTCCACAATCAAACCGGAGGGTACAACTATGGCGCGAAGAAGTCGCGACGACGATCTGTTACTAGAGGAAGATGAATTAACTGCTGCCTTTTTGGGCGACGACGCTGGTTTGCCAGTTGAAGCCGAGCAGCCTGCTGCTGCCGCTCCAGCCATGGAAGACGAATGGGACGAAGACGAAAACGTTCCCGGCCAGTTAGCAGTTGATGTTTATGAAACCCGCGAAAAGTTGTACGTAAAAGCCCGCACCGCCGGTGTTAACAAAGACGACCTGGATGTCAGCATCAGCGACAACCAGCTGACCATTCGTGGCACTTTGAGTTCTGGCGCTGAAGAAGGCGTTGAGAACTACTTCTTGCAGGAATGTTACTGGGGCGAGTTCAGCCGTACTATCGCGCTACCAGTTCCGGTTAAGGAAGAAGAGATCGAAGCCGTGCTGAAAGACGGTGTGCTGACCATCAGCTTTGGCAAAGTCCAGCAGGACACTGTCAAGAAGATCCAAGTCCTCTAAGATCCCGCGTAGATCTTAAGGAATTCCAAGCAACAAAGCCCCCGCGTAAAACCGGGGGCTTTTTCTATCTATGGAACGACTCTTTGTCACTGGAACAAATAAAAAGCCCCGAGATTGTACCCCGGGGCTTTTGCTGCTCTAGGAGATTTACTTAAGTGGTAACGTCAGGGTTGCCACTCACACCATTTGTTTGGGTCAAGACAAAGTGGACGATCAGCTGGGCCAGGGCCACGATGACCAAGCCAACAATGGCGTAGATCAAGGTGTTCTTGGCGTTACCGACTTTACCGCTGTCACCACCAGAAGTGATGTAGCGGAAACCACCGTAAATAATCATCAGCACTGAAGCCGCACCGACAATTACGGAAAAGATGTTAACTGCCTTTGAAGCCAGCTTCTGAATTGTACTTGTGCCATTACTATCACTAGTACTACAGGTGCCGTCCTGGCCTTGGGCGGCCTGGTTTACGCCAGTACACAACTGGCCAGCAATGTCAGCGCTAGCAATACCACCTATTAGTGGTGCAGCTACAGCTGGACTCATAAGTGTCAGCCCGGCTATCGCTACGACTATAAATTTTCTAATTTTTTGGATCATTTTTTTACCTTTCATTAACTTTACTTAATCTTATACTACATAAGCATTAGCGAATCAAGCGACTTCTAGTCAGTGCTGCCGCCGTTTGGATCATCCGGATTGTCAGTCCCGCCGGTGTCCGTACCACCGCCGGTAGTGTGGGGGTTGGATCCGCCACCTCCGCCCCCGCCGCCAGTGGATGTATCGGTAACACATGACTTGCTTTGGTCATCGTAATGCTGCTTCTGCCCACAATTATGGGCCGCACTGTTACCTTCGTTAATCACAAAGTAAATGATCATCTGCGCCAAAACTGCAATCACCAAGCCAACTAAGGCATAGATGATTGTGCTCTTGGCATTGCTGATTTTACTGGACTCGCCACCAGAGGTAATGTATTTAAACCCGGCGCTGATAATGGCAACTATCGACACGATGCCAACGATATAGCTCAAGATATTCACGATCGTATGGACGGTGTGGTTAATTGCGTCTTCGCCCGCACTACAGTCGCCAGAGGTCTGGCCGATGCCTTTGAGAACCTGGTCTTTAGCGGTTGATCCGCTGCAGGCAGCATAGGCCGGCACCATGGCAGCCGGTGCCATGATGAGCGCCAGGCTAGTGAAGATGGTGAGCATTAGACGTTTCATAAGTTTCTCCTTAGGATGCTACTCTATTTACCACAAATAAGATTATAAACCTGGCCAAAATGATAACCAGCAGGCCAATCACCGCGCCGCCGATGGTGCGCCGGGCGTTTTCAACATCAGTGTCAGTTCGCGAATTGGTGCTGAGGTCGCTGCCGGAAGTAGCAAACTGTAGTGCGCCTATGATCATGATGATGACTGCTGCCGCCCCAGCAATAAACGAGATCACATTAATAGCATCGTCCAAAACACCGGTTCCACAGCCCGTGCCGTCCTTCTCGCAGCCGGTGAGCGGGTTAGCATCGCTATTATTGGCACCACCGGCGCAAATAGCAGAAGTTTTGGCTTTGCCGCTACAGTCCACGCCGTTACCATTACCAGTCAAAATGTCATCCGCCGAGACACTACCGACCATTAATAATAGCCCGGTCAGTCCGCTCATTATCAATAGACTAAGTAGTTTCATTTAATGCTGTTCCCTACAAACATCACAATCGCTTCAGCCACTATAACTACAACCAGTCCGACTAAGGCGTATATGATGCCGCTTTTAGCCTGGGCCGTCTTCTGTTCGCTACCGGCGGCTGTGATGTAGCGAAACCCGGAAATAACGATCATCAGTAGTGACAGGCCAGCGACCGTCTGAATAGCGATCTGGATAATGGTTTGGATGGTGCCAGAATCGGCTGAAGCATGGGTAGGCAAACTGCCGTGACCAATTTGGGTATCGGCAAAAAATTGGAAGAGTAGTTTATTGATCATACTAATTTGATAATGCATGTCCTATAAATGATACGATAAGCACCGAAACCATAGCTATTGCCATGCCTACCAGAGCGTTGATGATCGTGCCTTGTGCCCTGGATGTAGCATCGGGATTACCTTGACTGGCCGTGTACTGAAAGCCCCCGTAGATGACAAAGCCCACCGCCATGATGCCAGCAACACGCAGCAAGTCGTCGATGACTGCCAGTAAAATAAGCGGCACATCCGTAGGTGGATCAAAATTGACGATGTCGCACTTGTTCTGGTCACTGCTGCCACCCTTGAAGTTAGACGACGGGAAGAACTTATACCACGGCTCCAAGCCAAAAAAGCCGTTGCCGCTGGCGCAAGTGGCCGCGCTTATAGCAAAACTGCGCGGGACTGTAGCTGCGCTTGATTTAATGGGCAAAGCCGCGGCGCTGGCTGGCACTAAAACTGCCAACGCCAGCAGGCTGCAAACCAATCTAGCTAGTTTATGACCTCGCAACCAATCATTAATTAAACTGCTCATTTATTGAATAACCCGCCAGGAATTAGGAAGTTCAGGAACGCATACAGGAATACATATGCCACGATAGCAAACACAGTATTGGCAATTCGGCGCTTAGCCTTGCCGGCTTTTTGCGGATCGCCTTCGGAACTAATGTAGTTCAACGCGCCGATAATTATTGATAGCACGGCAAACAGGCCGAACACGGCAGTAAACAGGTTGATCGCCGGGTTTACATACTTGCCGACAAAGTCCACGCATTTGCCATCGGCATCTTTATTGCAGGTGATTGCCGGATCTGCGCAAGTTGTGCTTTTGTCGGGACAGGCTGTTGCGAAACAATCAGTAGTTGTGGAATCTACGCAATCGCCGCCGCTGCCACCACCTCCACCACCACCACCGCCGCCACCACCACCGCCGCCAGAGCCCTTGCCGCCGCCAACATCACTCGAACCGTCTTTATTAATAATGACAGCGACGCCGCCTTTGCCTTTGCAGAATTTAATCGGATCTGGGACATAAGTTAAGCCCTCAGCGGTAATATTTTCTGCGGCTTTCAGGTTGCCGCAGGTAACTCTACAGTTAACGCCCGTGCAGTGGTTGGCGTTACAACTCTGGTCGCTCTTACAACTAACATTGTTACTAATTAGTAGCTCCGCCCCGTCGTGCTTGCTGCAAGCGTTTTCAGCACTATCTGAAGGGTGCTGTTCGCTGTAGCTCATGACCGTGCCATCGTTACACACCAGAACACAAGTTGTAGTAGTACACTGGCTAGCTTTATCGGAAAGGGCAGAAACCGGCAATGAACCGATGGGTAGACTCATTAACAGTAGGGCCAAAGTAACGAGTAGAAGTTTCAGTTGTTTGTATTTTTGGATCATTTATCGTTACTATACCGTTAAGTTATTGGTTTGGCAAGCCGGACAAAACCGGCCAGTACATCTAGCTTATGCTATAGTAAAGCAGTACTATTATAGAAGACAAAAATGTTGCGACGTTTATCCTACATCTTGCCATTCTTAGTCTTAGCGCTATCCAGCGTTATGACTTTTTGGCAGCCCGCGCCGGCCAGCGCGGCTATTGCGTTTCCTAACTATTATTACGAGAACTCCAGCTTTAATAAAATAAAGTCGGGTGATGGATTTGAATACTTAAAAACAGATTCCAGCGGTTCTTATTCGCGTGATGGCACAGACTATAGTGCTGGCATATCCGACTGTCATGGTGGTGGCGGATCCGTAGTTATAACCACCGTCGATGGCAAGTTTGATGGTGATGCCGACGGCTACATCTGTGGTGATTCAACAAAAAGTGTAACTATTTACAGGGCTTTCCAAGCTAAGTACGTAGATCACAGTACAGTCCAAATGCAATTTGGCGGTCAAACCCTAACATTCCAAGACGGTAAAACTGACGGAAGCGTAAAAATGAGCATTACTGGTAACCTGCCAAAGGGCGCTCCATTTGGCGGCTGTACTAGCGACGATTACTTGGATGGATTTAGCCACTCCGGCGAAGGATCAGACAACGAAAACAGGACAATAACCTACCATAGCCACTATTCAGATTCCGACGGCAACTGCCAGGAGAGAGACTTTGACGTACACCTGTCTGATCCAGATGGTGTGTTTCAAGCCTACTTTGCTTGGAAAGATAGCGGCACTATCAGCACGTCTGATGAAGACGGTATGATTTTTTGTAGCAGCAAAGACCAAGCCGTCCTTGGTGATGATTTTAAATGTGGCGGCGACAAAAACACCTTCTTGGCTGCCGGCGGTTCTGACGCCAAAAATGACTCCTGCCAAAGCGAAATCGACCCGGACCCAGCCGACCCACATCAAGGCAAACTTATATTGCGCTACAATTCTGACTCAGACCAACTAAGCACTGGTTACCCAGATTCCCTGCATCCCGATCTATCAAAAGTAGGAGACTGCTATGTGCCGACTGATCCTGGTAAACGCAGTATCCAGATTGTTATTGCGGATCCGCCCCTTGGTGGAGGCAAGCAAACCAGCGACCTAGAAGCTGGTAGCAGTGACGTTGCCGCAGCACTAAAAACCGAAAAGGCTGACGCTAGCAACCAGACTCTCGGCTGTGACTACCGACTTAGCAATCCGCTGACTTGGATTCTCTGCCCAGTCATACAGTTGTTTACGCGCTTTGCAGCAGCCGGCGACTACATTATCACCAAACAGCTGACCGTCAATGGTGACAAAATTTTCTGTGACACGGGTGGCTCTGACAGAGCCAAAAATACTTGCCAGGCCTACTATGACGCATGGACGTCCTTCCGAAACATTGCACTTGGTATAATGGTTGTAGCCGGACTGGTAATGTTGATAGCCCAGGCGTTAGGAATGGAAATTCTCGATGCCTATACCATTCGTAAGGTCTTGCCACGCCTGTTGGTGGCGGCTATTGGCATCACACTGTCGTGGACACTAATGAACCTAGCTGTAAACTTGGCTAATGACCTAGGAATTGGCATTCGTGAACTTATTTATCAGCCATTTGCAGATTTGCCTAATACTCTACATATCAATATGGGCAGCTATGGGCTCAGCACGCTGCTTGGTGGCGGCACGGCTTTGATCGGTGGTATTGGCTTTGCCGGTTGGCTGCTGTTTGGTGGTATAGGCGTGATCGTTTCGTTGTGCGGCACGGCCGCCCTGGCGGTACTGGTAGCAGTGCTGGTATTGGTGCTGCGGCAGATTGCCATAACTATGATGATCTTGGTAGCCCCGATTGCCATCGTGTGCTTCATCATGCCAAACACCCAAAAGGTTTATCACGTCTGGTGGGAATCATTCAGCAAAGCGCTGCTGATGTTCCCGATGATTGCTGGCATGATCGCTACCGGCCGCGTTTTTTCGGCCGTAGCAAACTCGCAAGCATCAACGGCTAGCAACAGCTTGGATGGCCTGTTCTATGGCTTCGCTGCGTTCATCGCTTACTTCGCGCCATACTTCCTAATCCCAGCTACATTCAAACTGGCTGGCGGCGCCCTGCGCCAAATTGGCGGCTTCGTCAACGACCGCAGCAAAGGCGGCTTCGACCGCCTGCGCAACCAACGTGCCGAGCGTCGCAAGAAGATTGGCGAAAAGAAAGACGCCTGGAAGAAGGGTGATGTTAACAATCCTCTCGGTGGACTAAGCAATTCTAAGAATGCAACCCTTGCAAGAATTGGTCGGGGAAGCAACCGTGTCGCTCATAGGTTCGGGCAAGCAGGTCAGCTATATGGAGCTGGCTGGCGCGGTGGTTACGGTGTAGTTGGCCGTGGCAAGAGTGGCCGAGCCGATGCAGCAATTAGGCGCCTAAAAATGGAAGGTATGGAGCACGAGCTCCAAGACCCGGCTATGAAAGCACTTGGTAAGAGCAACGCTGCTATGCGCTTTATGCAAATGGCTGCCATGCACCATGGTGACGAGGCCAAGGCAGAAAAAGACCTCCGAGATTGGTATGGTCAAAGTAAAAACGAATATGGCCGGAAGCTAGATCCTGATGAGATTGAAGGCAAAGTCGCCGAAGCCAAGGGTCATATGCGAGCCGTTGGTGGCTATACCGAAGGCAGGGCATTGGCTGCCTACATGATGGCACACCAAGATGGCACGGCTATCCGTGACTACAAAGACTCGCTCAGACTGGCAGCCATGGTTAGCGGTGGCGACGACACACTCACCTACGATCTTCTGTCCCAGGGTGGGGGTATCAGCAAGCAAAAGAACCGACCCGAACTTATGCCGTCACAAGATTGGCGGGCTAAGTCTGCTGGAGTGGCTAAAGCTATGATCGGTCAAGGAGACGCAAAAGCTATAGCTAACGCAGAAGATGTTGTGCGCAGGGCCCAGCTGTCGGCTGCCGCTGGTTCACCTGCCTGGGTAAACAACAGCAACTCGCCCGAGAGGGTCATCCGCGAAAACATGGAGCTTGGTTTCGAAGCAGTCTCCACTTTTGATCCCAGTAAGCCAATGAGCCAGGAACAGATAGACGATGCAGTCTTGGGCGCCTCGATAATTTTGGACCACAAGAACTCGGCAGACCAAGGCCAGGGTACTCAGGCCGTTAAAATGGCTATTGATAAGGCAATGGGAACCACGGTTGATGGAACCCCTCGCGATGACAAACTCCAGAAATTCCTATCGACGGAGACTGGCAATATGATCGAAGTTCCTGGTGAGACAGTCGAAATACGCGAACCAGACCCGAACGACCCAACTAAAACAGTTATCAGGCGCGAGACCCAGAAAGAGATGCGACCGGAAACTTATGATGATGTCGTTAAGCGGGTGATAGGTGACCGCTACACGGCGGCTGGATTATCTGATGCACAAAAACAGGCTGCTCAGGGTGCCGCTGCCGAAGCTGCCCAAGCCGGAGCTGGTGGTGGCGGTGGTGGCGGTGGTGGAACTGGCGCCACCCCTTAGGCCTAGTTTACTTAACGTACTGGTTCGCTTTTACACACAGCTAGAGGAGTCGAATAATGGGTTAAAGGTATTGCTTTTTTACATCTTTTATGCTATACTTATAATGTGATTCCCCAAAACAGATACCCTAACCCTAATCTTGACCGTGATGCGGCCTATGCCGAGTATATCGGTACGACGGTAGCCGCCCGGATGATAGGCCTTGACCCTGAAGCGCTGGGTGCAAACTTGCACGACGTGATGTACGAAAAACTGACAGCTCTGCACGAAAGGCTTGATGCCAAATATCCACGCCCAGAAGGTGAAGCCGCAAAAGAGCGCGCCATCCAAGATCTTGTAGACATTTTGCCTGAAGTCTATAAAGATCCTAGCGGTGTTGATCCGGCGGGGTACGTGTCGCCTGATATGTTTGCGTTTTTAGGCAGGCTAAAAGAAGTGGCTGATGCCAATAAACAAAAAATTAAAGACCCAAAAACTGGTGAGGTTGAGTATGTGTGGCCTGGTGCCGATGAAATGATGCATACCGACGTTACCGCCCACGCCGTGCATCCCGGTAACAGGCAAGAGCGCCAACACCAAAAAGACCACAACGCAGATCCTTACATTCGCGACGAAAATGGAAGGAAAATAAGGGGATACCTTATTGGCTACCTTAGTAGTATGCAATTCACTAATGGCGTGTTCTTTTGTGATGATGGCAAATTGCGCATGTTAATTAGCTACAACCAGTCTCATAGCCATAACCATCATCATCGTTATGACGGGCATTCTACATTGCCACCTATTGAGACGATCATGAAAGCACGTGACAGGTGGAAAGAATACCCAGTTGAAGCTGATTACAACCAGTCTAAGTCGTTACAAGACAGGATATATGAAATGACAAAGGGCGCCCTTAAAGTTGATAACACTCCGCTTATAAACCTCCGGACAAAGCCGCCTAAAATAGAGGACTTGTTGCCGCAGGGTGTAGGATATGCCGGCCCTGAATATAAAGAAGCTTATAAAAAGCTTATGTCTGGTTTTTGGGCCGAACTACAATTACAGAATAAGGGTAAGGCCACCCTAGAAAAACCTGTGGTGATGACCGCCATGCAAGAGTTTTTGGCTGAGCAAGAACGCCGCAAAAAGGCTGAAGAAGAAGCTGCCAAAAAGCCAGCTAAACCCGACGCAGGCAAGTCAACACCAGCCGCAGCCAGGCGAACTGGCGGCAGGCGCCGTCGCTAACTCCCAAACTTCTTAAGTTTTACGATATAATTATATGTAGCAATGGCTACATATAAATTGATCCAGGACATTGAGGCTGAAGACCACATCCTCGGGCCGCTCACCCTGCGGCAGTTTGTGTTTGCCTTGATCACGGCTTTTTTGATTTACATAGACTTCATTTTGGTAGTCAAAGGTGTGCCGTTTATGCTGTTGCTGTTCGGTCCGCCCACGCTGCTGACCGGGTTTTTTGCGGTGCCGTTTGGCCGCGACCAGCCGACTGAAGTCTGGGCCTTGGCTAAGTTCCGTTTTTGGTTCAAACCGCGCAAACGTTTGTGGGACCAAACCGGCATGAAAGATTTGGTGACGGTTACGGCTCCTAAAAAAGTCGAGCGTGTGTATACCGATGGTTTAACCCAAACAGAGGTCAAAAGCCGCCTGAAAGCCTTGGCCAATACCATCGACACCCGTGGCTGGGCAGTAAAGAACCTGGACACGCCTGGCTTTGCTAACGTCGATGCCACATCTGACCGCTTGGTTGCCGCCAGCACCGTGGCAACGCCCCAGCAAGTGGTGGATGATCCTTTGCCGGACGACATCATGGACACTAACACCGCCTCGGCCCAGCAGCTCACAAACATGATGTACCAATCAGCCGAAGCCCACCGACAGGAACTGGTCGATCAAATTAGCGCCCAGGCCGCTGCCCAAACACCCGTGGCAGCACCAGCCCAGCCAGCCACCATCCCATTGCCGCCAGCACCGGCTGCGCCGGCTGGCAATCCGGCTAATCCACAAGCCCAGGCTGACTATTGGTTTATGAACCCCGGCTCGCTACCGACCGTTCAAGTTGCCGCCCCGTCAGCCGTTGATCCAACCAACGAAGAACAGGCCCTGTTGGCTCATATCAAAGCGTCGCCAACTAACGCCCAAGTTGCTTATGGACATTTACCGGTTCTGCAGCCTAGCCATCCAGCTGCTGCGACTCCAGCACCTGCGTCTCCTGTACCTAGTCCCCCTCCAGCCGATCCTGCTATACTGTCCCTGGCGAACAACAACGATCTCGACGTGGCAACACTAGCCCGTGAAGCACATAAAAGTAAGGGTGATGATGAGGTTGTTGTTGCACTACACTAACAGACAATTAATTAGCCGTATGGTGGGTAGCGATATGGAATTTTCAATCAAAGGCGGACAGCGGTGAATCCTAATGACCCGCTGCAACCTGGCGCTATGGTCAGCCCAGCTGGGGCGCCCGCTGACCCTAACGCTCCGGCCGCCCCGTATGTGCCGCCGGCAATTGTCAGTGCGGCTGACCCGCGAACCGGTTTGGCACCAACCGTGTATGCAGCCAGTGCTCTGCCGGAAGGCTCAGTTACCGGTGTAGCACCAGCACCAGCCGCTGAGCCAGCAACCGCGCCAGCTGCCACCGTACCTCTGCCACCAGCACCGGCAGCCTATGCATCGACGCCAGCAGGCATCGCGCCTGACACCTTGGTAACTCCAACTACTGGTGGCCTGCCTCCGACTCCGCCGGTTAGCGGTATAGCGCCAGTCCCGGGCGCAGTCACACCGAAGACTAATGTCAACAGCACTCAGAACACGCTGCAGATTGCCGAAATTCGCGATGGTATCGTCATCATGAACGACGGCAGTTTCCGTTCTGTCTTGATGGTCAAAAGCATTAACTTCGACCTGATGAGCCCGCAAGAGCAGGAGGCTGTCGAGTATAGCTACCAGGGCTTTTTGAACTCGCTGTACTTCCCGATCCAAATCTTCATTCGTTCACGCCGGGTCGACTTGCGGCCATACATTGAAAAACTAGACAAGATTCGATCGGAACACGACAACATGTTGCTGGCCATGCTGATGGAAGATTACATCGACTACATGGACGCCCTCAGCCAGGAAACCAACATTATGGACAAGAATTTTTACGTGGTTATCCCATACTACCCAGTAATTGAAACCCAACAGATTTTAACCCAAAACAAGAACTTCCTGGCCGGTATAACCAAAATTTTTGATAAAACAGAACAACACGTGGTAATTAATGAAGCCGACCTGGAGAAAGCCAAAGACGAGCTGCGTAATCGCGTCCAGTCAGTGCTGGCCGGACTGCAGCAGTGTGGCATCCAAGGCTTGCCGCTAGACACCCAGGAGCTGATCGAGCTGTACTACGACACCTACAACCCGGACACTGCAACCCGCCAGGAACTCAAAAACTTTGGCAGCCTGACTTCCGACGTTGTGACAAAAGGCGAAGGCACAGCTCCAAAAGCTCATTTGCAAGGAGAACTGCAGTGATCGTTCTTAGCTATTCGTTCTTTGTTCTTGGACTTAGCCGGCTGGCTGTAGCTTTCCAAGAACCAAGAACCAGGAACCAAGAACTATTGCTAACCGGAGGAAAAAGCTGATGTTCGGCAGAAGCAAACAGCCGCCGCTGGACCCGGTCGCCATTGCCCAAGCCCAGCGGCAGCGTGAGGAAATGGAAGTCCAAACGGCCTTCCAAAAAGGCATCACCGCACTGCGTGATTTTGTGGCGCCAAGTTCATTAGAGTTCCAGGCCAGCCACTTCCAGATCGGCACCCGTTTTGCCCGCACCTACTATGTTTATGGCTATCCACGCCAGCTATATACAGGTTGGATCAGCAGCATGGTCAATGTGGACGAGGTCGCCGACATGAGCCTGTACATTTATCCGGTGGAAAGCCAGGTAGTGCTGGACAACTTGCGTAAAAAAGTGACGACGCTGGAAGCCGGCATCCAGATTGATTCCGAGAAAGGCCGTGTCCGTGATCCGGCTAAACAAGCCGCCATCCTCGACGCCGAAGAAATGCGCGACAAATTGCAGGTTGGCGAGGAGCGTTTCTTCCGCTTCGGCTTTTACTTCACGCTATACGCCGGCAGCATGGACGAGTTGGAATATGTTGCCCACAAAGTCGAGTCAATGCTCGGCCAGCAGTTGGTTTACAGCAAGCCAGCCACCAGCCAGCAAGAGCAGGGGCTCGCAAGCACCGTGCCGCAACTGGAGGACCAACTTCAAATTCGCCGCAACATGAGCACCGGCGCTTTATCTACCAGCTTTCCGTTTACCAGTGCTGACCTGAGCCAAGACAACGGCATCTTGTATGGCATCAACATGCACAACTCCGGCCTGGTCATTTTTGACCGCTTTACTTTGGAAAACGGCAACGCCGTGGTCTTCGCCAAGTCCGGTGCCGGTAAGTCTTTCACCGTGAAATTGGAAGCCCTGCGCAGCATGATGATGGGCACCGAGATCTTCATCATCGACCCGGAAAACGAATACCAGCGGATGTGCGACGCCGTTGGCGGTGCTTATGTTCGCCTAAGTTTGAACTCCAGCACACGGATCAATCCATTTGACCTGCCAAAAGTGGTGGATTCCGACGAAGCCGACAATGCCCTGCGTAGCAACTTGATTACTTTGCACGGGCTACTGCGTTTGATGATGGGTGGCGCCCAAGCCCAGATGCAAGCTGGAGCTGGCCAAGCCATCATGCCCGCCCTGGCACCGAGTGAAGAGGCCGATTTGGACGCGGCATTGATTGAAACCTACGCCCGTGTCGGCATCACCAGCGACCCGCTTACCCAAAACGCCATCCCGCCAACCATCAACGACCTCTACGACACGCTGCTGCACATGGGGGGCACTGGTCCGCAATTGGCCCAACGCCTGCGCAAATACACCAGCGGTACCTTCGCCGGCATCTTCAGCCAGCAAAGCAATGTGGATATCAACAACCCGATGGTCGTCTTCAACCTGCGCGATTTGGAAGATGAGCTGCGGCCAGTCGCCATGTACATCGTGCTGAATTACATCTGGAACAAAACCAAAGCTGACCAGAAGCGCCGCATGCTGGTTGTCGATGAAGCCTGGCAGCTGATGAAGTACGAAGATTCGGCTAACTTCTTGTTCAGCCTTGCCAAACGCGCCCGTAAATACAACCTCGGCATCACCACTATCACCCAGGACGTTGAAGACTTCATGGGCTCCCGGCTTGGCCGGGCAATTGTGGCCAACGCTTCAATGCAGTTCCTTTTGAAGCAATCTTCGACCGCCGTTGACGTACTGACTGACGTATTCAAATTGACCAGCGAGGAACGCAAACGTCTCAGCCAGTTCCCGGTCGGGCAGGGACTATTCTTTGCCGGTCAAAGCCACGTCCACCTGCAAGTCGTCGCCAGTCCAACCGAAACGGCTTTGATCACCACGAATCCTGATTCAATCCGGGTACTTGACCAAATTGACGCAGCGGCCGTGGGCAATGGCTCGCCAGTTGGCCCGAGCGCTGGCAGCTTTGACGCGCCGCAAGGCACGATTGACCTCGGCAACCGCCTCGGCCCGGGCACAGCCACTTAGGCTCTCAGGTACATCTGACGGCTCTGGGGTATAATGTAACCATAATGGGTTTAAGGTAAAACCAAGATGGCAAACGACCTGTTGGAGCGACCGGATCAAAAAGACGACGAAGAGCTGAATCCTGGTCAGAAACATGCTGACGATCTGTTTGATTTTCTCGAAAATCCCGACAATGTAGCTGACTCGTCACAAGAAGACGCCAACATCGACCGCCAAAAACTCCGTGACAGCGAGGTCGCCGGTAGCCTTGGTTCTGGTGTGGCTACGCCCAGAAGGAAAGCTGCCAGTAAAGACGAGTTGCAAGATGCCGAAGAACCGGACAGTCTCTACAACCCCGACGTTGGTGGCAGGCGCGGCTTACGCGGCTTTTTCTTCAGCACCAAGCGACGCAAACAGTTCGCCATAAGTGGTACGATTGCCACGATAATAACTGGTGGTGGCATCATTGCTACCGTCATCACTACCGGGCCCTTGCAGCTCATCCACTTGGCCGAAACTCTCGAACATCCTTTTTCAAAAGTAGAAGGCGATTCTACAGACCGCTCTACTAGCATGATTGAATTTGCGCGGGCCTTAAGGACTGGTGATTACCGCTATACGCGAATGGGCGTTGTTGGTGCCCGCACAGCCACCAAAGTGCTCGCTGACCTAGACGCTGCCGGAATGTCATTTGAAGGCAAGAACTTGCTTCTTAGGCCAACGTCTGTAGCGCTTGATCGCGCAAAGTTGCAAAAAACTTTTCCGCATGCCGAGAACATGTCTAACGAAGAATTCAGGGAATTTATGGCTGGCACACTAAGTACCGACGGCTTACAGATAAGTCCAGACGACCTTAGGCCGGCGGAGATCAGCTCCGGCGGGAAAGTTACAAAATGGCGATTGAACACGAGAAAGTTCGATCTGGGCCAAATATATAAATTGTCGAAGCAGGGACAAATAGGGCTGCTTGGCAGAGGCAAGATTTCTGCCGGCTTGAAAGCGCGCCAAGTAGGTAAATTTTTTGGTTTAGGCTCAAAGCTTTTCCATCCGTTCTCGTATATTGTGCAAAACGCGATTCAAAAAGGACTTGGGCGGCTTAGCCCAGGAGAGTCAGAGGAAGATGAGAGCAAAAAAGCCGTCCAAGCTGACGAGGATGGGAAAACGGCCGGCACGAAAGTTAAAGCTGGCATTGAGGGGGAAAAGGTAACTGAAGCTGTTAACAAACAACAGAAGGGTGACAGATATAAAAAATTTGCCAGCGCTGGCTTGGCAATCATGGTCGAGGCGGCTTGTGTTATTCGTCAGGTAGGCCCTGAAATTCCCACACTTGATTATTACGCGGTTCAGGCACCAGCAGAGATTCATGCCGCCGATGCCCTGGCAAGGGCCTCACAAATAGAAAACGGTACAGGTGGCTTAACCGCCGACCAGGTCAATGGCTTCGCATCTAGCCTTATCGACAAAAACGGAAATCCGGTATTTTCGGCGGCGGCCATGCAAGCATTACAGGGAAACTCGCCGGCAATTGGTAGTGACAATAAATACGTAAATGACTTGCCGTCCGAGGATCGGCAAGCTTTCAGCCAGCACACTACGGCCGACGAACTGACTAGTGTAGCGGATGCATTCTTAACTGCCTTGGTCACTAGCGGTACTGTTGGTGTGAGTAGCGCAATTCCTCATGCCACTGGTTTTATCATAGACCATGTTATTTGCGACCCTTATGGCCAAATAATTGGAGTTACTCTTGTCGGTTTGATATCGCTAGTCACGGACTTCTTTGACGACGGCGGGACGACGGCGGCTGAATTAGCTGCTGCCAGCGCGACAAGGGTCGCGGAAGCAGGTGCCGGTGCTGCTGACCAAGCGTTCTTACAAAAATATGTGCTTGGTCCGATTGGCGGCATGGTTTTGGGCTGGTTCATTAATAATCATACGGCCGGCAAGCTAGCCGCTGACGCATTTAGTGGACCTCTGGGGGGAAACCTGCTGGCCTTTGGGGCTAGAGGACTAGCCAATGTGGCCGCCATTGGAGCAGGAGGAATTGCAATAACTGGCTCAGCGACATCGACTATTGTCAGCCCACAGGATAAGGTTGCACAAGCACAGTTTGAGCATGAAAGTATGTTTGCCAGAATATTTGACGCCAGGGACTATAGGTCCTTAACCGGTCGTTTGGCGGATGACGTTAGCCCTAGCTTGTTCACCAATGCATCATCAACGCTCAATGGTCTATTAAATACCGGCGGTTCTTTACTCAAGGGTTTTGGCGCGCTGATTCCACGGGCATCAGCCGCGGACAGTACCAGCTGGAGCGGCGATTTTCCTTGGGGATTCCCACAATACGGCATTCCCGACAGCATGCTAAACGAAGATGATTTAGCCAATCCATACCAAAACTCTACCAATGTAGGCAGCTACTTTGAAAATAACTGTGTGAAGCGTGACGACAACGGCAACGTGATAGCCAGGGGTCCGGAGTATGGTGCCTGTGATGGAAGCACAGGCTACAGGCAGCGCATCAAGGCCTGCTTTGAAAATGATTTGACTTACGACAGCAGCCAGGATGTTTGGGATGTTATTCCGATCGCCGGCACCCAGTCCGACCCAGTTGAAGTTGATCCTTACGACGCTCCATACACAGACAAGGGCATGGACTGCAACAAAATTAGCAATCAAGACTGGAAGCGCATCGTGATGTTTGTCCACGACACGCACGATATGAAAGATATGGCCTGCTTCAATGGCGATGACCAATCCTGCACCGATGAAGGTATTAGCACCGGCAATGGCGCTGATGATAGTGGTAGCGACACAACTACTACGGCCGGTTCTGACATAGATATGGCCAACCTGGACAAAGATTCGACTTCAGTTGCCTGTGCGGACGGCACTAAAGACATTGGCAACTATACCGGCTACACGAGTGGTAAGCCGGTACAAATTAAACTGTGTGCCATTCCTAACTTGCCAAGCTCAGGAGAAGAAAGTAATGGCGGTTACGGCGTGACTGGTGGCGCTGGCAATGCCGTAGTAAATTCGCGAGTCTCAGGAGCAGTGTTGTCTATGGTAAAGGCAGCTGCGGCTGATGGAGTAAAGCTATCGGCTAAAAGTAGCTATCGAAGCATGGCCCACCAACAAAAACTTTGCGCCGATAACGCCGACTGCAGTGCTGGTAATCCCGCTACAGTCGCTATACCCGGAACATCAAACCATCAAATGGGAGTGGCCATAGACTTTTCCGTTGATATGTGCGACAAAACAATTAACGGCCAGTGTTCTGATCCCGGCAATCCAATCTGGGACTGGTTAAATAAATATGCCGACAATTTTGGCTACCACTCCAAGGTAGTAACGGAAGCCTGGCACTGGTCGCCATCGGGGAACTAAATGAGATCAACAATGCGCTTTCCGAAAGCTCCTTCGCTGCGGCGACTTCGTCAGCTACTTGTTGTTTTTTGTTGCGGGACAGCATCGATCATAAGTTCTGGCGGTCAGGTTATGGCCCTGTCGGCAGACCAGAATGACGTCTACTTCAATGGGATTCAGTTTTACGATGTGGATGACGGCAGCAACGCCAGCTGCTCTGTTGGCGGTTCAGGTGGAGGAACCGGCGAGTTCCCCAATAACCAGGTGAAAACCTTTGCTAGCGAACCAGTTACTTCTACGTGGAATATATCTAACAGTACGGTCGAGCAGTGGTTCCTTAAGCAGGGCGGCGCTCAACCAGTAATAGCAAGATACGGCCTTAACTCGAGTAATATCGGCCAAATCACGTCGGCCGTTGAGGCTGCTAACGTTTCGCCCGTATTTTTCTATCTATACACAGTCAATGAGGGTGGCGCTGGTGGCGCCAATGATGGTTTCATAAATCATACCGATAGGAGCGGCCTCAGTGGCGTGGAAGCCGCTACGGCCGATGCCCAGTATATTTCTACTCAGTCGAAGGTAATGGATAGTCACCCTTCCTGGGTTGATGCCGGAAACCCCGTTGACTTTGTGCCGCAAGACGTTAAGGACGCCGGAGATGCTGACTTTAAAAATATGCCGTCGGGATCAATCGGTAGAGTATATATACCAGCAACAGCAGCAGCGACCTGGGAAGTCTATTATCCCAACGGTCTGAAGAAAGAGTTTAATAAAGTACAGGACTATGGTGCGCCGTTAAGTGAAGCGATGCATAATATTGAAGCTATGGGTGGTGACCCATCACAAGGTGGTACGACTATATCAAATGGAGGTTGCAATAGCGATGGTGGGTCCGGAACGTGCAGCGCAACAAAACCCTTTGGAGGTGTTTCGGCAACCCAAGATAGCCCACAATACACCCAGGAACAACTAGTGCAGTTGTTCGGAGATCCTGGCACGGCCAGCTCACACCCCGCAATGACTGCCAATCTTACAACTGTCGACTTTAATGGCAACTCGGTACAGGTTAACAAAAAAGCTGCTGGCTGTCTGGCTGCGGTTGCACAACAAATTGCCTCAGAAAACATCAACTACACTATCAACGACATGGGCTGCTACCGTTTTGACTCAGATAACGGAACCTCAAACATAGGCCTTGCAAGTTACCACACCTATGGTGTTGCTTGCGACATCAACCCCAGCACCAACCCATTTAGCGAAAGTGGCGCTAACGTTCCGCATGACATGCCTCAAGCGTATGTTCAGGCCTTTTATGATCATGGCTGGAGTTGGGGTGGCAACTGGCATCAGCCAAAGGATTTTATGCACTTTGAATTTAATGGGATTGACCCTTCAGGGAGTTAGCATGAGCTTTTATATAACTAAAAAAGGAGCTATGTATGAGTCCGTATTCACAGAACAATAGCCCATACACATCTGGCGGTTATGAAAAGGCACGGATAAGAAAATTGCTATTGATAGTGGTTATTGTATTTGCGGCCGCTCTTATACCGACACTCGTGCTACATGGCTCACAACCCGATAGCCATCAGAACAAATACATAAAAAGCGCCACGGCAGCTGCAAGAAAAGTGAACCCGAGCGCAATAGTCACCACCGTAAAAGTGGCCGGTGGGTTCGCGTTAGCAACGGTAACTAACCCAACAACTAGCGGGCAGGAAAGCGTTGTCTATACTGCTGTTTTCAGGGTCAGCCAAGATGGGTCAATGAGACAGCTCGCAAGCGGTAGTTCTTTTAGCCCGCTTGATCTACTGAACCTGGGTATACCATTAGCGACGCAGGCCAAACTTACAGGGAGCAGCTTAGGGCAAACCAAACAAAACCTGGGGGATCAATGTAATTACACAGGTGGCGGTCTGCCTGGCTATAGTGGTTTTGGCGGCTCGTTCAACCCGGGCGGCTGGCAGATTGACTCGGCCACACTTAGTAGCTTAGAGCAGGCCTTGTCAGATGTGCTTAAGGAGCAGAATGCCGCGGCGCAACCCGGCAAGTCGGTGGTTTGTGTCATTGCCACTCGAAAAAACAGCAACCTTTCAACCGATACAAAAACCTACACTAGCACTTTCAAATTACAGGTGCAGTTTGTTACGGGTGACGGAACACTTACTGTTCATGCGCTGACGTTCGCTATTGGCTATAATCACTATCGCAACTACACGCTCGACGGACACAACATACAATAACATCGTATGAAGCAGTATTTGCCAGTTAGCTCAGCGGAATAACCTTGCACTTTTGGGTGAAGTTTTTGACTACCAAATCAGCGTCGGTGGTGGTGATGAACGTTTGGTATGGCGCCAGGTAGTCCGTCAGGGCGTGACGACGTTTGCCGTCCAGCTCGCTAAAAACATCGTCCAGCAATAGGATTGGTTTTTGGTTGCGCTCGGCTTCAATTAACTCCAGCTCCAGGATTTTTAGCGCCAATATCGCCGTTCGGGCTTCGCCGCGGCTGGCCGCTTCACTGGCTAATTTTTCATCAAAGTGTAGGGCAAAATCTTCACGGTGCGGGCCGCTGCCAGTAAAGCCGCGCAGGCGATCGAGTTCATGGTCGGCTTCAAGTTTCTTGAGCAATCGTGATTCGTATTGGTCGGCAGGCCAAGGCGATAAATACGAAATACTCACTTTAACCTTACCGCCAGACAACGCCTTGTAGAGTTTTGGTAACCTGCTATTTAGATTTTCCACTAGCTGGGTTCGGGCTCGGACTATTTGGCCAGCTAACTCGCTTAAACGCACGTCCCATGGGAAAAGTTGGTCGGTGCTGGTGTTTGGTTGTTTCAAAAGGCTGTTGCGCTGGGCCAATGTACGTTTATATTGACGGCTTAATGAGCCGTGCCCGGACACTGTTTGTTCCAATAAATCATCCAGGTAATCGCGGCGTCTTTCTGGTCCACCAGACAATAGTAATAAGTGGTTTGGTTCAAACAGAATCGCTGGCAGGGTTTGCGCCAAACCAATCCGCCGGTAGGTTTTGCCAAGCACTTCCAGGGCTTTACTTGGTGAAGGTTCGCAAACAATTTTAACGGTCCTCTCGCCGCCTTCCGCTAGGTGCGCATCTAGTCTTGCCCATGGCTGGTTGTGCCGCACCAAATCCATGTCCTTGGCCCTGTACGATCCGCCACGAGCTAACACTAAAACAGCCTCCAGCAGGTTGGTCTTGCCGCTGGCATTTGGGCCGACGATTATATTAACCCCGGGGTCAACCTCAAACGAGGTGTCTTTGTAAGACCGGAAGTTCTGCAGCCGCAGATCGGTAATCATAAACCTATTGTACAGTCGCTAGCTCTTCAAAGGCATGACGACATGGCGGTAACCTTCACCGGCCGGATCAAACAGCAGGCTGGGTTCGAGCTTGCCATTAAACCCGAAGGTCACTTCGTCGCCATTCATAGCACCCAGTGCGTCCAGCAAATAGCGCGAGTTTAGGGTGATGCTGCCGCTGCCAGTGGCTTTTGCCGGCGCAGTTGCGGTGTTTTCGCCAAGTTGCGAAGCCACTGATCGAATGCTGACTTGGCCGGCCGCGTCATCAACTTCAATCGTCACGCTGCCAGCGCTTTCGCGGGCGAACAGGCTGGAAACTTTGGTGATGTTGGTCAGGTCGGATCGTTTCAGGGTAGCTTCGGTGGTGAATTTTTCCGGGATCAATTTGCGGTAGTCGGGATATTTACCTTCTACTAAACGAGTTACAAGCTCTACGTCACCAACCTGGAACAGGGCTTGTTGTTCGTCGTGGGTGATTACGATTTGTTCGGTCTCATCGTCAATTACGCGCAGCAGGTCATGCATAGCGCTGGCGGGAACCAGCAGGTCAATCTCGTCCTTGTTTTTGCCAAGGTCTTTTTCGGCCAATCGATAGCTGTCGGTCGCGGCCATCGACAAACTGCCGTTGTGGGTTTGGAGCAGGACGCCGGTTAAAACTGGCCGGGTTTCGTCAGCGCTGGCGGCGAAAACCACTTGTTGTAGGGCTTTTTTGAAGTCCTTGGCGTTGAGTGATGTTTTTTGGCCTTTCGTAATGGCCGGCATAACAGGGAAGTCATCAGCCACAATACCGTTAACCACTGATTGGTATTGGTCAGTGGAGATGTGGAGTTTGTTTTCTTGCAGGTCCAGGTCAATAACGCCCTCGGGCAAACTGCTAACAAAGTCTTGCATCAATCTGGCCGGAACGGTGATCGACCCTTCGTTTTTTACCTTGGCACCAATTAGGTGGGTGATGGCAATATCCAGGTTGGTAGCCGATAGGCTCAGACGGTTGTTGGATGTTTTGAAGAGGATATTTGCCAGGATTGGCAGTGTGCCGCGGCTGTTTGCTACGCGGGCAACCGATGTCAGGGCACGGTTTAGGTTTTCTTGGGTGACTTGGAGTTTCATAACAACTATAATCTTTCTAAATTAATTAACTTGTAGTTATTGTTATTGGGTATGTGGAAAGTGTGTAAAACCACCCTAAAAACAGACATAAAATCCAAAACCAGTGTGTGAAAATCCTGCCAAAAACCAACTGCAAACTCCCGGAAAACCACGGCAGTTTTTCCCCACAAAAAAGAACCGGCCCCAACGTTGGTGGAAAACCCAACCACCTGCCCACACTTTTCCCACAAACCATCCCAAACCCGTCCACAGGATTTACGCATTGAACTGCTCCCGGATTTCTGTGACTGCGCTGCTCAGTGACTGGTCGGTCAGCAGCTCGTGCTCGATCTTTTCAACCGAGTGAATAGCGGTAGTGTGGTCTTTTCGACCAAGCTCGCGAGCAATCTTTGGAAAACTCAAATGCAACTCACTGCGCAGCAGGTACATTGCCACCTGTCGTGGCACCACTATGTCTTTGTCGCGCTTTGGTCCCACCACATCTTCCAATGGGATTTGGAAATATCTAGCTGTCCGTTCAATTATCTGTTTGGCGCTCAAATGTTTTGGCCGGTTCTTGGATGAACCCAACAAACTGGAAGCCACCGACAAAGTTGGTTCCAACCCACGCATCTCGCAAAAAGCCAATAGCTGGTTCAAAGCACCTTCAAGTTCGCGGATGTTGGTCTGCAGACTGGCTGCCAAAAATTCGACGACATCCTGCGACAACAAAATATCGTGCGAATGAGCTTTGGTTTGGACGATGGCGCAGCGGGTTTCAAAATCCGGGATCTGCATATCGATGCTCATGCCACCGTTGAAGCGTGAAATCAGCCGGTCTTCCAGGGTCGGAATGTCTTTTGGCGGCCGGTCAGAACTAATTATGATCTGTTTGTTGGCTTGCTGCAGGGCGTTGAAAGTGTGGAAGAACTCTTCCTGGATTTTTTCTTTGCCGGCGATGAACTGCACATCGTCCACAATTAATACGTCAGCCGACCGGTAATGCCGCGCGAAAGCCGCTGTTTTGCGGAAGCGTAGGGCATCCACGAACTCCTGCACAAACTGCTCGGTCGATATATAAAGCACCTTGGCGTCGGCATTACGACTGGCGATTTGGTTACCGACAGCCTGCAGCAGGTGGGTTTTACCAATCCCAACGCCGCCATATAAATACAGCGGGTTGTATTTGGTGCCCGGCGCGGCAGCCACTGCCTGGCAAGCCGCAAAGGCCAGTTCGTTACCGGCGCCAACCACAAAATTGTCAAAAGTATAACGCTCGTTCAAGCCTTGGCGATAAGAATGGGAGATGCTGCTAGTTGGTTGGCTGCTGGGAACGGGCGCAACAGAGCCGTTGCTTATTCCCGATGCCGCATGGTCAGGGCCAGCAGTCTCAATACTAGTTTCTTCGGCCCGGCTAACCGCTTGGGTTGATATTTTATATTCAATATTTGATACTTCGATGCCATTGCGCTTCAGGGTTTCGGTGATCAACTCACCATACTTTTTTTCCAACTGTTGCTTGATAAAGATATTTGGCACGCCAACAACCAGCTGGTCCTCACTCAGCTCTAAAAGGCTGGTGTTTTTGAACCAGGTCACAAAATTCCCCCTGGAAACGGACAGTTCAATCTCACCCAAAACTGCCTGCCACAAGGCACTTTGTTGCATAACGGCTCCCATAACGTACGAACCAATATACGGGACTTAGGCGAAGTTTTCCACACCCTTTTTAACAGTGTGCCCGAAAATTTAATAAATCACGCTACCTAGGGTGATTTATGCACACCCCAAAATCCCATCTGTAAAACTGTGGACAAAATCGTGGCTTTAGTGGAAAAGGTTGCCAAATCCGTGGCTAAACATTGTCAAAAGCACACGCTCGCGGACCGGGCGCCTAACACTTTACTTAAGATCAAAAAACAGATATAGTAGTGCGAACGTTTGCTAATAATTTAAGGAACTGACAAATGCCAAAACGTACTTACCAGCCAAAGAAGCGCTCACGCGCCCGCGAACACGGCTTTTTGAAGCGCATGGCCAGCCACGCCGGACAAAAGGTGCTGAAACGCCGCCGCGCCAAAGGCCGAGCCAAGCTCTCAGCCTAAACTTTTGATAAAAAACCGGACGACGAAGTTTTGCGCTTCGTCGTTCTATTATTTAGGATTAAGTTATGCTTGACCGCAGCCACCGGTTTCATGGTTATGGAAGTTTGCGAGCCACCTACCAGCGTGGACAAACACTTCGTGGCCAGGCGCTCAGCCTAAGGTTTTCAGTCCGAAACAACAACAAACCGTATCGGGTGGCTGTCGTTGTCAGCAAACAAGTTAGCAAATCGGCCGTTACGCGCAACCGCATCCGCCGCCGGATTTATGAAGCTGTACGCACCAATGCCGACCTTGTTCCAGCCAACAGCGACCTGATCTTTACGGCTTTCAGTGACCAACTTGCTGAGGCAAAACCTGAGAAGCTGCAAAAAACCGTAGCTGAGCTGCTGCATAAAACAAGCACCCCAAAAAGCTAACCATTCATCTCTCGGCCAAATCCTGTATATTGCATCCAATAACAGGGCGGTACTCACAAGGGATAAGTAAACTTGTCGCTTGCTCTGTTCCTACGGTATAGTAGTTACCAAGGATTTAAGGATTACTTATGTTTACCACGCTGATCGTCAAGCCGTTATTTAACCTGTTAGTCTTCATCTACGCGATTTTGCCGGGCCACAACTTTGGTTTGGCGCTGATCATCTTCACCATCATCATTCGTTTGCTACTCTGGCCACTGGTCAAAAAGCAGCTGCACCAAGCCAAAGCCATGCGCGAACTGCAGCCGGAAATAAAGAAGCTCAAAAAAGCCGCTGCTGGCGACCGCCAAAAAGAATCACTAATGCTAATGGAACTGTACAAAGAGCGGGGCATCAACCCGTTTGCAACATTCCCGATCCTGATTGTCCAAATTTTTGTCCTAATTGGCCTGTATAGCGGGTTGCGCCGGGTTATCGAAGACCCACACAACTTGGTCAGCTTTGCCTATCCGGCCTTACAGCACATGGGCTGGATGCAGCAGCTCAGCCACAACATACACCTGTTTGATAACACTTTGTTCGGTCACGTTGACCTCAGCCGTGCGGCACTCAACCCGGGCAAGCATGGCGGCGTTTACTGGCCAGCCATGTTGATCGTATTTGGCAGCGCCCTTGCCCAGTATTACCAGAGTAAACAACTTTTGCCACGGACCAAAGACCAGCGCAGTTTGCGCCAAATCCTGAAAGCCGCCGGTGCTGGCGAACAAGCCGACCAATCGGAAGTTAATGCCGCTGTCGGCAGCAGCACTCGCTTCCTGCTGCCGGTTATGATCTTCTTGTTTACGGTGAACATTGCTTCAGCCCTGAGTTTGTACTGGCTGACCAGCGGCATCGTGGCTTACATCCAGCAGAGCATTGTCCTGAACCGTGACGAAACCGAAATGGAAAAACTGGCCGACAAGCCTTCTAAAAGTGTCGATGACATTCCTGAGGCTGAAGTTGTAACAAAACCAAAAAAATCCTCCAAAAAAGCCAAGAAAACAGCTAAGCGGAGGAAAAAGTAATGAACGATTCACTGGAAGAAGCAATTGTTTATGCCAAAAAATACCTGGAAGACATGCTGTCTTTCTTTGGTCTTAACACTGATGTTCACGCTACCAGCGACGACGAAGTCATCCAGTTGAACGTGCCCAGTACGCACATGAACGGCTTTTTGATCGGCGGCCGCGGCGAAAACATGCGCTCGTTCCAGTACCTGACCAGCACGGCGCTCAAGAACAACGGTTTTGAACACCACCGCGTCAGCGTAGACGTGGCTGATTATAAAAAGCAACGCGCCGACCGTTTGCGTGAACGTGCCGAAGAGTGGGTCAAACAAGTCAAAGACAGCGGTGAACCAATGGACTTACAGCCCATGAACGCCTCTGATCGTCGCATTGTTCACCAGCTTGCAGCAGACTACGGCCTGACCAGCGAATCCGAAGGCGAAGGCCGCGACCGGCACATTGTCCTAAAGAAAAACGAAGAATAAACTACTCAACTTCTGGTTGGGGCACAGGGCCAGAAACAGGCTTGCCAGCCTGGCGGGCCTGGGTGTGTGGCGCCGGCTGCCAGTTTCCAGCACCGACCACAGCTCGCCTAACGTCACTAAGTAGATTGCCCTCCAGCAGGTAGTTACCAATCCGTTTAGACAAAGCTATAGCCGGGATATCGACCAAACGTGTGTAAAAGTGTGCCACTACAAAAGTTAAGGGTAATGTAACCACAATCGATCCAACCAGCGCTGCTTTGAAACCATCAGCGCCGTAAAGACGAGTGAAAATGTAGCTGGCGAGAGTGCCGATTACCAGGTAGTGGGTTAGGTACAAGCCAAACGAAACTTTACCTAGCCACTGGCAGGCGCGCGTTTCCAGCACCCTGGTTAGAGCGCCTGAATTCAAAACCACCACTACAAGCATAATAGCGCCAACAATATGAGCGAATTGCTGGGCTTCTATCCACTCAAAAAAAGGCCAAGCGTGGGTATAGCCAGTACGCAGGTGTGGGTAAATGTTGGCCGTCCAAGTCCCCAAAAAGATACCAACTGCCAATGCTGGCCACAGTATCCAGGCTTTCAGGTAGTTTTTATAAGCCGGCAAGTTATAGGTTAAGTCGGAAATTGCCACTCCGGCAATGAAGGCCAGGTAATACGATTTAACAAAAGCCAGCGCCAGGATACCGTAAAATAACCACCGGTTCTTCGTACTTCCAAACAGGGCCAGGACCATAAAAACCAGGAATGATCCAAATAGTTCATAATGCATTGTCCAAAGCACATTGTTGTAACTGGCGATATTGCTGTAGTTCCCAAACCATATCGTATATAAGCCCTGGAACAGTGCTGATGTCAGGTGGGCTGGAAAATGCCACAATTGGCTGACGGTCACAGACGTTTGGCTTATTGCGGCTGCTTGGTGGTTATAGAACAAACCCAAGCGCATTAAAACATAAGCCAACAAAATAGCACCTAACGCAGGCAGCATTAAACGAAAATAGCGCCGAGTAGCACTAGAGACCAAAGTTGCAATTTGCCTACCGTGCTTGAAGAAGCCAACGCTTAGCACAAACCCACTCAGGACAAAGAAGATGCAAACAGCAAAATTGCCCGCAAACGGCAAACCAAAAGGCGTGTTGGAGAACAAACGGTCAAAATGCGAGTGCCGGGTGGTTATGCTGTAGCCAATTAAGAAGGGGAAAAACGTAGTCGCATAGTGGTAAAAAACCACAGCCAGCGCAGCAACCCCCCTCAAACCGTCTAAGTTTTTGTAATGCTCTTCACTTTTCACAGGTAAGGCCTAGTATATCATGAAAACAGGTTAGCTAACGGGCTAAAACAGCTTCATAAACGGCCAGAGTTTGCCTGGCCGTGCGCTGCCAGGAAAACGAACTGGCCCGCTGCTGGCCTTTTTTGACCAGCTCATCGCGCAACTTTTTATTGGTCAAAACTTCCTCGATTGAGCGTGCCATCATGTAAACATCTTTTGGATCAAAGTACTCGGCGGCATCACCATAAACTTCCGGCAAGCAAGTAGCGTCCGAAGAAACCACCGGCGCGCCGTGGTTCATGGCTTCCAGCCCCGGTAAGCCAAAACCTTCGCTTAAGCTTGGGAAAATGTAAGCCGCGCAGTGCTCGTACAGCCACCGCAGTTGTCCGTCACTGACTTGGCCGGTAAAAATCACGTCGTTAATGTTTTCCAGCTGCACTTTATTTTTGATTAGTCCACGCACGGCATCATGTTTACCAACCAAAACCAGTTTTAGTTGCGGGTGTTCAATTTTCAAAATTTTGAAAGCGTCAACCAGGCGCGCTAAATTTTTGTGCGGTGAAGCCCTGCCGACATACAGCAAGAATTCGGCCCCATCCAAATCTTTGACAGCTTCCGCTTTGGCTACGATTTTATCGCCAGCCAGCGGCGTGACGGTGATTTTACCCGGATCAGCGCCCAGGTGTTTTACAATGTCGTGCTTAACGAACTCCGAATAGGTTAATAGCGCGTCCGACTTACGCACCACCCGCTTGTTCAGCCACAAATAGACCTTTTGTTTGAAGAGCATTACCAGCTGGTTTTTGGTAGGGTTGCGAAAACGCAGCGTTGTCAGGTCGTTCATGGTGGTAACGACTTTGCCACGGTAGCGCGCCGGTTGCTGCACCATCGGGAAGTGAACCAAATCTGGACCCAAGCTATCCAACTGTTTCTTTAGGCCAAGTTGTTCTGCCAATGTACCTTCACGGTGTCGGCAAATAACCGCCTCAAAATTAGGCGCGGACGACTGCCAGCTGGGCAGGTCTTCCGGAAACAGCAGCACTTTGTAATCGTTGGATTTGTCGAGCGATTCCAGCCCGCTAACCAGATTACGCACATAGCGGCCGGTTGTAGAATTCCACTGTCGTCCGTCGATCACAATTCGGCTCATATACGACTATTCTAGATGGTATACTGTCGTTAGCAAACAAATCTTACCGGGAGAATTCAGAAAATATGGCGAAAACGGCATTGATTACAGGTGTAAACGGCCAGGATGGCGGACATTTAGCGGCGCTTTTGCACGCTAAAGGCTACGAAGTCTATGGCATTATTCGTGGCCAAATGGAAGCGTCGCATCCTAAGTACAAGAACTTTGCGCGCGAGTTTCCTTACGTCAAAATCCTGCTGGCCGACCTGCTGGACATGTCTTCGTTGGTTCGCGCGCTCAAAGAATCCAAACCTGACGAAGTTTACAACCTGGCGGCCATCAGCCACGTTGGCTACTCGTTCCGCGACCCGATCCTAACGCAGCAAGTCACTGGCGGCGGCGTATTGAACATGTTGGAAGCCATCCGCGCCGTGGGCGGTGAAAAAACCATCAAGTTCTACCAAGCCTCGACCAGTGAAATGTTCGGCGGCCTGGACTACAACCGGCCCGGCGAAGGCTACGACGAAACTTCCCAGTTCCACCCTCGCAGCCCATATGGCGTAGCCAAACTTTACGGCCACTGGATCACCAAAAACTACCGCGAAAGCTACGGCATGCACGCCAGCTGCGGCATTTTGTTCAACCACGAGGGCGAACGCCGTGGCGTCGAATTTGTAACCCGCAAGATCAGCAATTCCGTGGCCCGTATCAAACTTGGCAAACAAGACGTGCTGGAACTTGGTAACTTGGACGCCAAGCGCGACTGGGGTTACGCCGGCGATTACGTCCGCGGAATGTACTTGATGTTGCAACAGGACGAGCCGGGCGACTACGTGCTAGCCACCGGCGAAACGCACACCATCCGCGAGTTCTGCGAACTGGCTTTTGCCGAAATTGACGTCGAACTGGAGTGGCAGGGCGAGGGCGCCGATGAAGTTGGTAAAGACAAAGCCACTGGCAAAACGCTCATCAAAATCAATCCCGAATACTTCCGCCCGGCCGAAGTCGACATTTTGCTCGGCAATCCATCGCATGCCGAAAAAACTTTGGGCTGGCAACGCGAAGTTGACTTCCCAGGCCTGGTAAAACTGATGGTCGAACACGACCTCGGCCTCGAATCCGCCACCAGCGCTTAGTGTCATCTCGAGCTTGTCGAGAGATCCCGATCGCCTTTGCTTTGGCTAAGGGTTTCCTCGACTTGGCTCGGAATGACACCGCTTGCCAACAGTTTACAAAAAGCTTATGCTGAAGCTAATTAATATAAGGCTTTTTCCAGATGGGCAAACTCAATTCCAAAGGCTTCGGCGCCGTAGAAATCTTATTAGTCGTTCTAATTCTCCTGATCGCCGGCCTCGGCGGCTACTACGTCTACCACAACCAAAACTCCACCAAACCAGCAGCTAAGACATCTGCGACTACAAAATCTGACAAAACTAAAACCGTCAAAAACCTAGCATCAGACCCCTACGCTGGCTGGCAAACCCTAACTGGCACCGGGTTCACCATGAAATATCCAGCAGGCTGGAAGACGAAAAATTGCACCGACACAAGTGGTGGCGATCAACGCACATGCATCTATATTGCGAGCCCAGACCTTACGACTCATGGGCATCTTTATACTATTGCCACAGGTGCAGAGTTTAAAATCTTCTATCAAGCTGCTGAGTCTAGCTATACTTCAATACAAGACTACACAAGCACCGCCGCCCAAGGAAAATACGGTGTTTTAGGCGATATTGGAAATATTAAAGTTGACGGTATCGACGCAATCAGAGCAAATCTAAATGCGCTCGGCGGCGGCCCAGTTACAGAGCTTATACATAATGGTCAATTTTGGCAGATTGAGTACTCGATTGCAGACAGCGAGTCATCAACAACCGCCAAGTATCTAAATGAATACAACAACTTCGTTCAATCACTTAAATTCAACTAGCGGTTGCGCCAGTCGGTGATGACGTCGGCGAGGGTGGTTTGTAGGTCAATTTCGGGTTGCCAGCCGGTGTCGGCGGTTAGTTTGTCGTGGCTGCCGTAAATTTCTGGGGTGTCGGATGGACGCATGCGCGCCGGGTCTTGTTTGACGGCGATCTCGTCGTGGGCGGCATTGAGCAGGCCTTCTAAGATTTCGTGGCCGGACCTGGCCTTACCAGTACACAAGTTATAAATTTCGCCGGATTTGCCGGATTCAATCAGCAGGCGGTATGCCCGAACAATGTCGCGGACATCAGTGTAATCGCGTTTGGCGTCCAAATTTCCAACCAAAATTTCGCTCGCTTCGCCTTTTTCAACTTTCACAATCTGATCGGCAATGTCCGGCACGATAAAGCCTAAACCTTGGCCCGGGCCAATATGGTTGAACGGGCGGGCGATCATGACTTCAAAACCAGCTTTGGCGTATTCCAGCGCCTTGCTTTCCTGGGCGACTTTGCTGGCGGCGTAGGGCGAACTGCTTGGGTCAACGGTTGACGTTTCGGTCAGGGGCAAGGGTGCTTTCGGGTCGTACAAAGTACCGCTGCTGATGATCAAAAACCGTGGCCTGACGTTTTGAGCAATCGCCGTCTCAAACAAGTTGACTTCGATGCCGACGTTCACGTTCATATACAGTTCCGGATTGTCGAAAGACGGGCCAACGGCCGCCAAACCAGCCAAATGAATAACGCCATCGACGCCGGAAAAATCTACCTTAGCTGCCTGCGCGGCATCTGTTAAGTCGGCTTCAATGTAGCTGCTGAGTCCGGGCAATTGTTCATGCGTGCCGCTGGATCCGCCCACGCCCACAACTTCGGCGCCATTTGCAGCCAGTTCGCGGACCAAATGTTGGCCAACGAAGCCATTGCAACCAGTTACCAGTATTTTCGACATAGTAATAGATTACATTAGCATTAAGGCCAGCGCCAGCTTGGTTGCTTCAGAGGTCGCTAAACTGTAAAATTAAGGGCAATGCAACGGATTCGCCAGCGCTATCGCTACTCTTTGATTCTGCTCAAGCAGCTGGTCAAAACCGACTTCAAGCTGCGCTACCAAGGTTCGATGCTTGGCTACCTCTGGTCGCTACTGCGGCCGCTATTCCTATTTGCCATTTTGTACGAAGTGTTTGGAGTGTTTTTGCGCGCCAAGGGCAATGTGCCGCATTATCCGGTTTACCTTTTGCTCGGAATCGTGCTATGGAACTACTTTGCCGAAGTTACTAGCGGTTCGGTCACTTCAATTGTCGGCAAAAGCGAACTGATCCGCAAAATTAACTTTCCGAAGTACGTCATCATTTTTGCCGGATCGTTTTCGGCTTTCATCAACCTGCTGCTCAACTTCCTCGTGATCATCATCTTTATGATCTTCAACCATGTTCACCCGACATGGAGCATGCTGCTGATCATTCCGCTAGTTGCCGAACTGTTTGTTTTTGCCATTGCTTGCGCCTTTTTCCTCAGCGCTCTCTTTGTAAAATTTAGAGACGTTAGCTACATCTGGGAAGTCGTCATGCAAGCGGCATTTTACGCAACGCCAATTTTGTACCCGATGACGTTTGTGCCAGCCAAAGTCGCCAAATATTCGCTGTTAAACCCGATGGCGCAGATCATCCAGGACGCCCGACACGCGCTTGTTTCGCCGGCCAGCCCGAACATCGCCAGCTTTTGGGGCGGCGATAAATTGATCTGGGCAATTCCTGTCGGCATAACTCTCGTCGTTGGCGTTGTAGCTGGAATTTACTTCCGCAGCCGGTCTAAATACTTCGCGGAGGACGTGTAGCATGAACGACGATGTTGCCATCCGCGTAGATGATGTCGTCAAAGACTTTAAATTGCCGCACGACAAAGCCAGCTCACTAAAAAGCGTCTTCACCGGTCTGGTGCGTGGCAACCGCGGTTATGACCTGCAGCACGCTTTGCGCGGCGTGTCTTTCGAAGTTAAAAAAGGCGAGTTCTTCGGAATTGTCGGCCGAAACGGCAGCGGCAAAAGCACCTTACTAAAAATTCTCGCCGGCATCTACCAAGCCAATAAAGGCAATGTGGCCGTCAGCGGCAAATTAGTGCCATTCATCGAACTGGGCGTTGGTTTTAACCCGGAGCTCACCGGCCGCGAAAATGTCTACATGAACGGCGCGATGCTCGGCTTTTCCGAAAAAGAAGTCGACGCTATTTATGACGACATCGTGGCTTTTGCCGAACTGGAACGGTTCATGGATCAAAAGCTCAAAAACTATTCATCCGGCATGCAAGTACGCTTGGCGTTCTCTATGGCGATTCGCGCCGACGCCGACATTTTGCTGATCGACGAAGTCTTGGCCGTTGGTGACGCCGACTTCCAGCGCAAATGTTTTGAGTACTTCAAGTCCATCAAAAAGAGCAAAAAAACGGTGGTGTTCGTCGGGCACAACATGGACGTCATCCGCGAATATTGCGACCGCGGCGTGTTCATCAACGACGGTAAAATCGAAGCCGAAGGTGGCAGCGATGTCATCGCCACTGCCTACACCAAATTATTTATCGAAAAGAATCGCAACGCACCAGAAGACGCCGAAGCCGGTGGCCGCAGCGGCAGCCTTAAAGTTGAGTTTACCAAGGTAGAAACCACGCCAGCCAAAACCGTCGAAGACAAAGACCGGCAAATCAAGTTACAGACCGATTTGGTGGCACATGAAGACTGCGACGATGTCGTGATTGGATTTAAGGTCAAAAACGGCGCCGGTAACTTGCTGTTTGGCACCAACACAAAGCTGCTCGGCCACCAGATTAACCTCAAGTCCGGTCAAAAACTGTCCCTCAACTGGAGTTTTCCGCACATCTTAAACGACGGCAAGTTTACCTTTGACGTGGCCATCGAATCCAGTTCTGGCGAAACTTTTGACTGGTGGGAAGACGCGCTGACGCTCAACTCGCTGCGCCAGGAACGCACGGGGTTTGCCGTCGCGCCGGAATTCAAACTGGAGATTGATCGTAAGTGATGACCAAAGACAACCACCAGCAGCAGACTGCCGACGAACTCAGAGAAGCCTTACGCAAACTAGAAAAAGAACTCGAAAAGGTCTCAAAAGAACGCGATTATTATAAATTTGAAAATGCCCAAATGGAATTTCGTTTGGAAGAGCTAAAACGGGTTGTGCCACTCACCAAACAACTGGCTAAATCGGCCGACACAGCCGCCCGCAAACGGATTGCCAAACTCGATAAAGTGCCGGACCGTAAGTTGCCCAAAGTTTTTCGGTACGATCCGGCCAGCCCAGTTGACGAATTGCTCAAAGCAACGCGGGTTTATGATTTAGAAACGTATTACACGCTCCACCAGCAAAAACCACGGCTCACTTACCGTGTAGTTAATGGCAGCTATTCGTCTTTGTCGAATGGCTTTTTCAAGCTCGGCCGGCACGGTTTGGCCGGCGCCCGCAAAATTAGGTCGAGAGGCATGTCATGAGCGCCGAAGGCACACTTATCATTGACGCCCAGGTTTTCCAGAGTGAAGCCTGGGACCGCGGCATGGGCAAGTATTCGTTGCACTTTTTGGAAGCCTTGCTCAACCAGCCCGGATTTCCTTACAAAAAAGCAGTCGTCATATTCAACAAAAACCTCAAACTTCAGCCGACCGCTGAAGAAACATTGCGTCAAAAACTCAGTAATGTAGAGTTCGTTTGGCTGGATCTCAAGCTGCCCAAAATGGTTCCGCGCGAAAAACTCGAACCCTTGCTGGACGCCAATACCAAAATTCTAGACAAGTTTATAGCCGAACAGGGTAAGATCAAACCGAGTTTCATAATTTTGGCGCCGTTCATTGACAGCCTGTGCTCTGTTTTCCCGACCAATGTCGAAAAAATCGCGCTGGTTTACGACTTGATCCCACTCTTATACTCCGAGCGCTACAGCAAGTCACACATGTACCAAAACTACCTCCAGAGGTTCCAGTTGCTTTTGGGTGCGGATAAACTGTTGACTATTTCGCAGACGGTGGCTGATGACGTGGCCGTTTATACCGGCATTGACCCGGCCAAGATCACCAACATTGACGGCGCGCCGATCCACCGCGAGGGCCTAACCCCGCAAAAACCCGACATTGAACTGCCCGCCAACTACTTCATCATGCCGTCTGGCGACGAGCTGCGCAAAAACAATTTCCGTGCCGTCGAAGCCTTCGAAGAATACCGCAAAGCCTCTGGCAATATGGACTCGCGCCTGGTTTTGACTTCGCACTTCCAACCCAAAACCCAAAAAGCCCTAAACTCACTTTCCAGCGCTTTGATCTTCAGCGGTAACGTGTCGGAAGCCGAACTGTTGTGGTTGTACCAAAACGCGGTGGCAACTGTTTTTGTGTCGGAATACGAAGGCCTGGGATTACCGGTGCTCGAGGCGGTCGAGACTGGCAAACCGGTGGTTTGTTCTAATTTGACCGTTTTTAACGAGATGTCGAGCAGCGCCTTTTACTACGCTGACGAGCAAAATGTAGCTAGTATCACTGAGACTTTGCAGCGGGCTGCCGCCAGTCAGGATTTTGCTGCTAAACGCAAAGAATACCCGGCGATTTTGAAACGTTATACCTGG